>JAJDNW010000008.1 GCA_022340465.1 Deltaproteobacteria bacterium
TTTACCCTGATGGAGATTCTGATCGCCCTGCTCATTTTCGGCATCATTGTCACCACTGTCTTCGCCTCCCATCGATCCGTATTCATGAGCGCACCGATTATCGAAAACAGCGTCGACCTGTATGCCATGTCGGATGCATGCCTGGAGCGCATCGCTCTCGACCTCAGGTCGGCCTGCATCGTTCAGCTTCCTGTCTATGGGAAACCCCAATTCAATGCATCTCCCGATCCTTACCGGGTGGTCGGATATGATGGGGACAACGGCGGAAAAGACGGTCAACGCCTCAGGTTCGCCTCCTACGCCCATCTTCCCCTCGAGCAGTCCGTGAGGGAGGGCGTCGCCGAGCTTGTCTATTACGAGCGAACCAGGGGAGAGGCGTCGTTTGACCTAATGCGCTCGGACAGCCTTTATCCTTATCCGGAATTCGAAGCAGACGGCCGCGATCCCGTGCTGTGTGCGGGGCTCAAACGACTGGAGATCACCTATTTCGATCAGGAAGGCACCGATCACACCTACTGGGATTCTGAGTCCGATGAATTCGATTATGCCACCCCCGGAGCCGTAGAGATTCTGATTGAAATGTCCCGGGGCGAAACCGGCGCTGTATTCGAAACCCGGGTGGCCATGCCGGTGGTGCGCAGGGGGATAGAGGAATGAAAAGAAAACCCGGCAGTCGGGGAATCGCCCTGCTGATCACCCTTTCCGTCATCACCCTGCTGTTGGTGACGGCGTTGGAGCTGCACCGCAAGGTCCGGGGGGCGCTTTTGGCGTCGGACACGGAAAAAAGCGCGCTCATCCTAAGGCAAAAGGCGACAGCGGGTATTCATGCGGGCATGGCGCTGCTGGTGAAGGACAAGGAAGAAAGCGATATCGATTCCATTCAGGAAGATTGGGCCGACAGTGAAAAAATAAATGAACTCTTGCTGGATCTGCCTTTTGAGGACGGCGTTCCCGCGGTGACCATAACCGATGAACTCGGGAAGATCCAGGCCAACGCCCTGGTGCAGTTTCCCGAAGGGCGGCAGTTCAATGAGGCCCAGCGCAGCATGTGGGAGCATTTCCTAAACCTGGCCATCTCATCGGAAGAAAGAACGGAAGACACCGAACCGACGGCCATCATCAACTCCATCAAGGACTGGTTGGACTATGGCGACGACGACGCCACGACCGGACTGAGCGGCGCCGAATCCGATTATTACATGGATCTTCCCGAAGCGTATCCGGCTAGGAACGGGCCCCTGACGCATCTTGGAGAATTGACCATGATCAAGGGCATTACCGAGGCGCTTTTTCTGGGGGCGGGCGGTGTGCCGGGAATCGAAAAGTACATGACCGTATTCGGGGTGAGCGGTACCGAAGAAAATCGGTTCACGTTCAAAGGAACGATCAACATCAATACGGCCGACCACCCGGTCATCGCGGCCATTTTGCCGGTTGAGGATGAGTTTTTGGCGCAGGCCATTTATGAATACAGGGAGGAACGGTCCGACGACAAATTCATCCACGACCTTTCGACATCGACCTGGTATAAAAACGCACCCGGGTGCAGCGAGGTTGAAATCGACCCGAATCTGATCATGACGGCCAGCGATGTTTTCAGAATTTCATCCGAAGCGCGTATGGGGGAAATGAGAACGACTATCAGCGCCGTCGTCAAGCGGGTCAAGGCGCAGAAATCAGCTCGGTGGTATTGTAAAATCTTGAGCTGGCAGGAAAAATAAGCTATACAGAAACCTTATGAGCAGAAAAATTCTGGGCGTAGACATTGGCCGCAACGCTGTTTCGGCTGTACTCGTCAGAGGCGGCATAAAGGGAAACTGGATCGAGGACCACAGGCGTGTTCCCATTTCCCCGGACGTTTCTTTTGAGGAATCCCTGCCCAGCGCGCTGAATTCGGTTGCTTCCGAGATGGATATCGAAGGGGCCACCCGCATCGTCGCCTTTCCGGCGGAAGAATTGTCATACCGCAATATCGAAGCACCGTTCAGCGACCGGAAAAAGCTGCGCCAGATTCTGCCCTATGAACTGGAGACGAACCTGCCGTATCCGCCCGAACAGATTATAATCGATTTCACCGTTCTCAAGGCTTCGGCCGACCATGACAGGCATCGCGTATTCGTGGCCGCCGTTCAAGCGGAAAAGGTGGCATTTTACCTCGACCTCTTGAAGGCGCAAGGGATGGAGCCCGACGTAATGTCCATCGGCGGGTATTCCCTGGCCCAGGCACTGGTGAGATTTTCGGATGAAAAGGCCGACAGGCTGCTCTTGGCCGTCGAACCTGGGCGGGCCGGGATTTTCCTGTTATCGGGAGAGGAGATCTGCCTGGTGCGTTCGTTTGGCGTGACGACCGGCTCCGAAGCGGATATTCAAGGTCTCTGCAGGACGGTCCAGCAGACCCTTGCGGGCTTCGGGATGCGTTCGGGATTGACCTGCGACGTCCAGGAGGTCTTTTTAACGGGAAGCCTGTTTGAAAACCCCGACATGGAAAAAGCCGTAGCCGCCGGTTTAGATCTTCCGGTTCGCTCCATGGACCTCATCGGCATGAGCGGACTGGTTTCGATCGACACCGAGGGCGTGCCGTGGCGGTTTTCAACCATGGATGCCGCCCTTTCCCTGGCATTGTCGGACGTCGTCGGGTTAAACCTGTTAAATTTCCGGCGGGGGCGCTTCGCGGTCCAAAAGGAGTGGAAGGCCCACAAAAAGGATTTTCTCAAAACCGGCCTGCTGGCCGTGCTGGTTTTGCTGCTCCTGGTGGCCACCTTTACCGTCGATTATTTTTCCATGGAAACACGGTCGGTGCAGCTGAACAAAGAGATTCGAGGCATTTTTTCGGCGACGTTCCCCGATGTCACCCGTATCGTCGACCCTCTCCAGCAGATGCGTGTCAAGATCAAGGAGATTAAAGAGGCCGAAACCTTCTCCGCTGAAATGGGCAGGCCTGTCAAAGCGATCGACATCCTGAACACCCTCAGCCGGAATATTCCTTCCCGGATAGACGTTCAACTCGTCAGCGTCATCATTGGGACGGACAGTGTTCTCATCTCCGGCGACACCGCCGGATTCGACGCGGTGGACGATATGAAAAGCAGTTTGGAACAGGCGGCCATGTTCAAGAGTGTCGCCATTTCCTCAACCAACAAGGAAAGAACGGGAAACCGCGTGCGCTTCAAGATAAAGGCGACCATCTGATGCAGTGGCTCAAACCCATAACCATGAAACTCAACCGGCGCGAAAAGCTGGCCGTGATGGCGGGCATCGGCTGCTTGTGCCTGTTCATCGTCGTGAAATTCGGCGTCTTCCCGTTCATGGACAAAAAGGAACGGCTGCAGCGCAGCCTGAGGACCAGTCAGCACAATCTGGAAGAGATCCGTCTGCTCAGGGCCGAATATGAATCCCTGACGCGTGCGGGTGAAAAGGCCAAAAAACGCTTCAAACAGAGGCCCAAGGGGTTTACGCTGCTTTCGTTTCTCGTGCAGCTCGCCGGGGAGGTGGGGATAAAGGACAGGATGTCTTCCATGAAACCGACGCTGACCCAGCAGAAGGACAGCCCATACAAAGTTTCCCTGGTGGAGATGAAACTGACGGGCCTGAACCTGCAGCAGGTCACCGAGTATATCTACAAGATAGAAACTTCCAAAAACATGGTCAGCATCAAGAGAATTTCCATGACCAAAAGCGATGATCAGAAAGGTATTTTAAACGTTGTTCTCCAGGCGGAGACCCTCGAGGAGTGAGCCATGAAAAAGATAAAGAACTGGATACTTTATCCCGGCTACATCCTCGGAATAACCATTGTGTTCCTCTACATGCTGTTTCCGTCGGAAGCGGCCAAGGGGTACATCACCGGCTATCTGGACCGTCATTATCCCGACTACCAGGTCACGGTAGGAAACGTTGCGCCGGTATTTCCTCCAGGATTGGTGCTGGAATCAATCTCCCTGGCATACCGGGGGGACAAATACCTGGATCTGACTTGGCTCAAGGTTCGCCCCCGGTACCTGTCCCTCTTCAAGTCCTGGAAAACATTGCTTCTGGAGGGCCGGGCCTACAGCGGTGATCTCAAGGGTTCCGTCGATTTCCAGAAGGGCCCGTCGATGTATCGGATAAAGACGGTTGCCGATCTATCCGGCATCATGCTCGAGGAGTGCGAACCCATACAGACCCTTTCCGGGAGAAAAGTGGCCGGTGTTCTCGGAAGCGCCATCAGGTACAGCAGTGAAAAGGGACCCGATGGAAAATTGTATGTCGACCTGGCGGTGGCGGATGGCGGGATAGGGCTGACGAATCCGGTTTTCAGCATCAGCAATCTGGAGTTTGACCGCCTGGATGCGGAATTGATCGTGGACACGCGCTCTCTCAGGCTCAAACGCTGTGACGTGCGCGGAAAACAGGTTAACGGCAGTGTGACCGGCATCATCCTTTTTCGAAAGCCAATCGAGAAAAGCCGGCTCGAATTCAAAGGCAATGTCATGCCCCAGCACCTCCTGCTGGCCAGTTTACAGAAGGTGCTGCCGAAAAGCCTTCTGCCGTCGAGGAAAGCTGGCGACAAGGGGTATCCGATCAAACTTTACGGAACCATCGAGAAGCCGAAATTCGTTTTGCGATGAAAGCCTATTTTACCATAGCCAACATTCTGCTCGTCACCTGTCTTTCGTATTTCGGCGTCGACCTGTTTTACAAGGCGGCCACTTCGAGGATCGTCACCGCCACTCACATGTCGACTGCCGATGCCGCCGCGCCGTCGGCCGAGAAGGAAACCCTCAGTCCCTTGAGCGAGTACGGGAACATCCAGGAACGCAATCTTTTCAATATCGACACAAAGAAGCGCGCCAAAGCCGTTGCCGAAAAGGTCGAAATCGCCGATTTGAAAAAGACTGAACTCAAGTTGAAACTGTGGGGGACCGTAACCGGGGAGAAGCAGGAATCCTATGCGGTTATCGAAGATACCAGATTGCGGCGGCAGATGCTGTATCGGGTCGACGATGCGATCCAGAACGCCCTCATCAAGGAGATTCACAGGGAAAAGGTGATTCTGGATGTCGACGGGACACTGGAAGTCCTGGAGATGGAAAAGGTGAAAAGTGGGCCGCCCTCCAGGCGTTCGGGTGTACCTTTGCAGCGACAGGCCGGGGGGGGCGGACAGACGAACATCACCCTGAAACGGGAAAAAATCGAGAACGCCGTAAACGATTTGAACTCCTTGATGAAGAACGTCCGCATACGCCCCCATTTCAAGGACGGGCAACCGGACGGCCTGAGTATATCCGGTATTCGTTCCCGGTCCATCTTCAGCGAAATGGGGCTGCGCAACGGCGACGTCATCATCGGTGTGGACGGCAACAAGATCGAATCGGTGGACGATGCCCTCAAACTTTACGAGAGCCTCCAGTCGGCCACGGGCGTCCAGGTTCAGATCCGGCGAAGGGGTCAGCTTCGCGACATCGATTACCGTATCGAATAATAACAGGTATCTCAAGAATGCAAGGTTGCGGTTTAAATAATGCGGCTGCGCCGCTGATTGGGGAAGATTATTCATGAGCATGCATAAGGACAATAGCGGAACGATGCAGACACACTGGAAACATATTAAGCTCTTTATTTTGGTGACCTGCCTGTGCCTGGTGATGTGGCCGTACGGGGTGTCGGCACAAAACGACGAGAAACCGGCGGAGACGAAGGGGAATGCCGAATCGCCCACTCGACTGGATCCATCGCAGCCGGTGTCCATCGATTTCAACAATGTGGACATCAACGTCCTGATCAAGTTCGTCAGTGAAATGACCGGCAGAAATTTCGTCGTCGACCAGCGGGTCAAGGGAAAGGTTACCATCATATCGCCGTCGAAGATTTCGGTTGACGAGGCCTACCGCGTGTTCGAGTCCGTTCTGGAAGTGCATGGCTACACCACGGTGAAAGCCGGCAAGATCATCAAGATCGTTCCGGCGCCGGATGCCCGTTCCAAAAACATCGAGACCCGGTTGAGGGAGGAGAGCGGCGTAGGCGAGGATAAGGTGGTGACCCAGCTGATCCCCTTGAAGTTCGCCAATCCCAGCGAGGTCAAGAAACTGTTGTCGCCGCTGGTTTCCAAAAGCAGCGTCATTCTGGACTACCCACCGACCAATATGCTCATTGTCACCGATGTCTATTCCAACATTCGGCGCCTGCAGAAAATCGTGGAAACCATCGACATCATGGGCATCGGTCAGGAATTGACCATTCTGCCCCTGGATTATGCCAGCGCCAAGGATCTCGTCAAAATACTGGAGGAAGTATTTTCGGCGAAGAAGACCAGGTCCAAGAAAAACGCTGTCACGGATACGGTCAATTTCGTGTCCGACGACCGCACCAACACCCTGATCGTTCTGGCCAGCAAGACCAACACACACCGCATCCGGGAACTGATCGAGATGCTGGACAAGGAGACCCCCAAAGGCAAGGAGGGCATCCACGTGTATTACCTGGAGAACGCCGTTGCGGAAGACCTGGCCACGGTCCTCCAGGAGCTGCCTACCGATAAAAGCGCCAAGCCAGACTCAAAGGCCCCCCAAAAAGCGCCGGTGATATCCAGCGGGGTGATCATAAAGGCCGACAAGGCCACCAACAGCCTGATTATTATGGCCGAGAAGGAGGACTATAAATTTCTGGAGACCATCATCCAGAAGCTGGATATCCCCCGATCGATGGTTTACATCGAGTGCCTGATCATGGAGGTCAATGTGGAAAAGGATTTCAATCTGGGCACCGAGTGGACCGCTGCAGGCAAGACCTCCTATGAAGGGTACCAGGGTGGTTATGGCGGTGGGTTCAGCGGCCAGGATCCCGGTTACAGCAACATCGCAGGCCTCGGCGGGGGGGTCACCGGCTACGGCTCCTTCCCCACCGGTTTTTCGGTCGGTGTGCTGGGTGAGTTCATCGATGTGGGCGGGGTTAAATTCCCCAGCATCGCCGCCGTCATCCAGGCCTACAAAAAAGACAAGGATGTCCACATCCTGGCGACACCCCAGCTTTTGACCACCGACAACGAAGAGGCCAGCATCAACGTGGGCAAGAACGTTCCTTTTCAGACCCGATCGGCCGCCGAAACCGGTGTCGAAACCTACAGCTCCTACGAATACAGGGACGTGGGCATCACGCTGAAGATAACCCCCCATATCAACGAAGAGCGCTTCGTGAGGCTGACCATCTTCGAAGAGGTGACCAAGCTGGACGAACTGGCGACGACCAACGCGGACCGTCCGACGACCCTGAAGCGCACCATCGAAACCACCGTAATCGTCAACGACGAAAATACGATCGTCCTCGGGGGGCTGATCGACGACTCCTTTAACCGAACCGAAAACAAGGTTCCCTGTCTGGGGGACATTCCCTTTTTGGGGTGGGCTTTCAAATCGGTGTCCGAATCCCGGGAAAAAACCAACCTGTACATTTTTTTGACGCCGCGTGTGATCGAAAACGAGGAGGAGGCCGCCGCCATATACCAGAACAAGCATGAGACGATAGAGAAGAAAAGGAGCGGCAGCATTAAACTCTACGAAAACGATTCCGTCCATAAGCAGATGCGGTTGGAGGAAGAGAAGCCGAAGAAAACCGAATAGCGGCCAGCGTACCGCAAAACCTGAAAAACCGAAGATCTTGAAAAAAACCATTCTCGACACAGAAAAAGCATGATGCAACGCTTAGAACAGATAATGCGGACGCAATTCGACGTCTCCGAGAGCGATTTGTCCGAGGCCCTCGAGGCCCGGGATGAAAAGGGCGGCGACATCGGCGAGATCCTTTACAGCAGGGGGAAAATCACGGAAATGCAGCTTCTGGCGGCACGGGGGATGCAATACGGATTTGCGGTCATGGAAAAGATTCCCCTGGGGAACATCCGCCAGGATTTTACCCGCAAGATTTCGATCCAGTTTCTCAAAAAATATCATATGCTGCCCCTGGAGGGTTTGAAGCCGTCCTCCGGCGACGCCGTTGCGCAACTGGAAAGTGGCGCTTCGGAAGCGGAAAAAAAGACGTCAGGGTTCGCCATCGCCATCAACGACCCGGCGGATTTCCAGCCGCTGGACGATCTGTGCAGCATGTTGGGCATGGAGGGCTGCCATGTCGTGCTGGCGACCAAAGAGGAGATCCTGGCCGCCATCAATTTTGCCTATGACATGGGGAGGGATTCGGCCGAGCAACTGGTCCAGAACATGGAGGAAGACGACGGGATGATTTTGAGCGAGATAGAAAGCACCGCCGACCTCCTGGATGACACCAGCGACGCCCCCATCATCAAGCTGGTAAATCACATCCTCTCCCAGTCCATCAAGGCGAGGGCCAGCGACATTCACATCGAACCGTATCAGGAAAGCTTCAAGGTCCGCTACCGGGTGGACGGCATCCTGTACGATCTGCTGACCCCTCCCAAATGGATCCAGGCATCCCTTATCTCCAGGATCAAGGTGATGGCCAAGCTGAATATCGCCGAGAAAAGGCTGCCTCAGGACGGACGCCTGGAGGTGAGAATCGGCAGTACGCAGATCGATGTGCGCGTCTCCACCATTCCCACCACTTTCGGGGAGCGCGTCGTTCTCAGGCTGTTGAACAAAACGAGCTCTCTGCTGAAAATGACCGACCTGGGGCTCAGTGCGGAAGGGCTGGAGAGGGTGAAGCGGCTCGTGTCTTCACCCAACGGCATCATTCTGATAACCGGTCCCACCGGCAGCGGAAAAACAACGACCTTGTATGCCATCCTTTCCACCTTGAATTCTCCGGACATCAACATCATTACCATCGAGGATCCGATCGAGTATCAAATCAACGGGATCAGTCAAATACAGGTGAACCCGAAAATAGGCCTCACCTTCGCCCGCGGGCTGCGCTCCATTGTACGACAGGACCCCGACGTGGTTCTCGTCGGGGAGATTCGTGACCATGAAACCGCGGAAATAGCCGTGCAGTCGGCGCTTACCGGGCATCTCGTATTTTCGACCCTGCACACCAACGATTCGGCCGGGGCCATTACCAGACTCGTCGACATCGGAATCGAACCGTTTCTCATATCCTCTTCGGTTATTGCGGTCGTGGCGCAGCGTCTGGTGCGCGTGCTGTGCAAGAAATGCAAGGAACCCTACCATCCCAACGAAACGGTTCTGAACAATATCGGCATCCTGCAGGGCGAAATAGGGGAGGCGACCGTTTTCAGGGCGCGGGGGTGCGAACATTGCATCAACACAGGGTATCGAGGCCGTATCGGCATATTTGAAATACTGGAGCTGGAGAGCCGCCTGAAAAGCATGATTCTGGGGTCCTTCGACGCCAATCGCATCCAGGAGGAAGCGGTGCGCCAGAACCTTATTTCCCTGCGCCGGGACGGTATTCGAAAGGTCCTGGACGGAGATACCACCATCGAGGAGGTCCTGCGCGTCACCCAAAAATAATAAAAGGCGCAGTCGATGCGCCCCCGCGAATCGATGGCGTCTTTTATGTAACGCGGCTGCGCCGCTAGTATAAGTTGATACCATGATATCGTCTGCGGCGCTTTACCTTCACGCTATTGAATCCAGGGCTTTTGACCGGACTTTCCGCCTTTTCAAGGGGAATAAGGCCCCCATCGGTTAATCTTGGGAAACCGGGCTGTCGTTTATGATGTCACCCACTAAACATGTAAGACTTGCAATCTTCACCATTGTGTTGACCACGATGCCGTTGTTGGGAAGCGCTGAGTCCGCTCTGGCAGGAGATGCATTGCCGCAGGGCGTGATCAAATACGAAGCGGATACGGGTCCCATGGCCTATGCCTTGAAATTTTTTAGCAAGACAATTTCGAGGGCTGACGGGCATCGGTGCCCCATGTACCCTTCCTGTTCGGCTTACAGCGCTGAGGCCTTTGAAAAGCACGGTTTCGTGAAAGGCTGGATCCTGACCAGTGACCGCCTGCTGCGCTGCGGCCGCGACGAGAAACGACTCTCCGAAACCATCTTCATCAATTACCAACCGCATGTATACGACCCCCTGTCGCGCAATGATTTCTGGTGGAGCCACCCATGAGCGCGTTCATTAAACACGCAGCGGCGGCTTTGGCCTCGTTGATGCTGCTTTTGTTCAACCTCCCCGCAGCGGCTTCGGCCGGGCAGGTGGTTCAGGTGGATGCCCGGGAACAGTTTGGCTATGCAGAAAGCCTGTATGCCGGCGGCGACTATCTTTTGGCGGCAGGCGAGTACAAACGGTTTGAATATCTGTTCCCCGATCATGACAGCGCCGAAACCGCCGCATTCAAAGTGGGGATGTGTTATCTAAAGGCCGGGCGTTACCCGGATGCCATAGCATCCTTCAAGGATTGCATGCGCCGTTACCCGGAAGGCCGGCATTACCACGCGTCCCATTTCAAAATCAGCGGCGCCTACGTCGCGAGCGGTCAGACCGGCGCAGCCATAGCCACTCTGCAAAACCTCGTCGTGGTCGCCGAAGACGTCGACGTCAGAGACGAGGCCCGATACCGCATGGGCTGGATTTACATCGGCATGGCGCAATGGGAAAAGGCCCAAGAGGCGTTCGCCCATATCAGCGCGGAAAACAGCGGAGCCTACAGATGCCGTGAACTGTCCGCCAGGCTGGCGGAAGAAGAGAAGGAAATCCCGCGAAAAAGCCCGAAACTGGCCGGTTCTTTAGCCCTCCTGCCGGGGGGCGGCTATCTGTATTGCGGCCGGTACCAGGATGCCCTGGCCGCTTTTTTCGTGAACGGTGGCTTGATATGGGCGGCCTATGAGGCCTTCGACAACGAACTGTATGCGTTGGGGTCGGTGATCACCTTCGTGGAAATCGGCTTCTATGCGGGCAGCATCTACGGTTCCGTGGCCAGCGCGCACAAATACAATCGCAGAAATGAACGCCGCTGGATAGAGCGGTTGCGACAACAGCTTAAGGTGAAACTGGCGGCGCGCTATGAAAACCGGGGGGTTGAACTGTCCTTCAACTACACGTTTTAAATCTATTCCCTACGAGAGGCGATGCATGCCATTCGGAACGTTTTTCCGGCAACCACTCTAAATTAACACATCCTTTACAAGCAGCTGAATCTCCTCCCGACCGTTCCACCGGTTAAACTGCGGTTGGAAGGCAACCTTTTCAAAGACGTCCACTCCAACGGTTTCTGTCGGGGGATTGAAGTGAATGGCCTGAAAAGCGGGCCCGCGGGTCTGACGCAGGAACATGCGGCGGTGCCCCCCGCCGACTATTTTTGAGGACAGCACCCGGACATGATCGGCAACGAACAGGGGGGGCGGATTCTGTTCCCCGAACGGTTTCAGCATCTCCAGGTCACGGGTAAGGCGCCTGGTGATTTTCCTGAAGTCAAGCGGGCCGTCTATCGGCAGGATAGCTGCGGGCTTTCCCCCGATGGTCCGGTCTTGAACAGCCTGGTTGAGCGCCTGCCTGAATGCGTCGATCTTTCCGACGGCAATCTGCAGCCCGGCCGCCATGGCATGGCCGCCGTGGGAAATCAGAAGGCCCGAACAGGCTGAAAGCAGCCTGGACAGGTCGATGCCGGGCACACTCCTTGCCGAACCCTTGGCTACCTCACCGTCCTGCGTGAGAACAACCGCCGGACGGGCATACCGGTTGACCATTCTCGAAGCAACGATGCCCAATATTCCCAAATGCCACCCGCCGGCACAGAGGACGATGATGTCTCCCTCGAGATTTTCGGGGTGGTCGGTCAAGTGCCTGTCGATATCCGCTATGACGGCTTTCTCCAGGGACTGTCGCTGTTTGTTGAGTTCGTGAAGGCGTTCCGCCAAAAGAATCGCCTCGTCGTTGTCTCCCGTTGAAAGGAGCGCCATGGCCGTGTCGGCATGGTCGACGCGGCCGGCGGCATTCAAACGGGGGGCAATGCGGAAGGCGATGTCCCGGGCGCCGACATGGCTGCGGTCGACGCCGCATCGCTCCATGAGCGCCCGCATGCCCCTGTTACCCCTCTTTTGTAGTGTATTCAGGCCAGTGCAGGCCAAAACCCGGTTCTCATGTCTCAAGGGAACCATGTCTGCGATGGTGCCCACGGCAACCAGGTCGCACACCGCCTTGAGGTTGGGTTCCTTGCCGTGCCGCCAGTATCCCCTTTCACGCAATTGCATGCGCAGATAGATGAGTAGGTAGAAAATGACGCCGACACCGGCCAGGAATTCCATCCCGGCACTGCATTCCTTCCTTTTAGGGTTGACAATGGCCAGGGCAGGGGGGAGCTCGTCGGGTGGTTCATGGTGATCGGTAACGATGACGTCGATGCCCCGCCGGTTGGCTTCGGCAACGGCGTCATGGTCCGATGTCCCGCAATCGACCGTGATGATAAGCGATATTTTTCTGGATACGGCATGGAGCGAGACGTGTACCGGTTTCAGACCGTATCCCTCGTTGATCCGGTGAGGAATGAGATAAGAGACGCGGGCGCCTATCGAATCCAGGAAGCGATAAAGCAGGGTCGTCGCCGTGATGCCATCCACGTCATAGTCGCCGAAAATCAAAATGTTTTCTTTTTTGTCAACGGCCGCGATGATGCGCGCGGCGGCTTTTTCGATGTCCAGCAAATGATGGGGAGGACGCAGGTGACTCAAGGACGGCTCGAGAAACCGCAGGGCGTCATCGGAGGTAAATACAGATCGGTTGTTGAGGAGCCTGGCGATAACCGGGTGGCATCCGAGAGACCGGACCAGCTGCTCGCTGGTATCGGTCGCCGGCTTTCGCCACTGCCATTTTTTTTTAGGGGAACGGTCCATAGGTCAGCGGCATATACCACGAACGCGCAGGGCGGTGCAAACACGGATTTTTATATTGAATGACCGCGAGTGATGGTGGTATGCTGTTCCCACTACCCCGATGGCGAAAAAAGAAATGGCGGCAAAAGGATATGCGCAGTCAAAAGCGGTACTACCGTGTCGACAAACGTGAAATCGGTTTCATGAAATTCATATTCGAAGCCTATGACGGCATTGCGAACCTGACGACACTTGATGCAGATATGGGAACAATATTAATTAATATACCGGAAGGTTGTAATTTATATGTTGAAAATTTACTTAAAGAATTGGGCCGCGATATACTGATCGAATCGGTAAAAGGGGGAAACGTATGAGAAAAAAGGTGCTGGGTGGTTTGTTTGTCTGGATCTGTTGCCTGTCCCTGGGCATGGGAACCATGGGAGACCAGACCGCGGTTAAGCCCCCCGAACCCGATGTGAATTACACCGCCACGGTGGTTGATCAGGATGATGTTTCCCTGGACCTCGAAAAGTTTACCATGGATGGACAAACCTATCTGACCGGTAAATTAGGCAAAGCGGATCTTTCGATTGACTTTGAAAAGATTCGGTCTATTTTGTTTGTAACGGCAGACGGCAAGACAAAAGCGATCGTCACGCTCGACGACCGGAAGCAGGTCGAACTGACCATCGAACATGACGCCCCGTTTTATGGCATGTCCTCTTTTGCCGATGTGCGCATCGGGCTGCAGGATATCAAGAAAATTCTCATTACCGGGCGGAAGCGGGTAGGCGAGTGATCATGAGCAAGCTGTTGTACATCAATACCTTCGGCTGTCAGATGAATGTATACGATTCCGAAAGGATCGAGGGCAGCCTGAAAAAGCTGGGCTACACGGTTACGTCGCTGTTGGAATCGGCAGATCTGGTAATTGCCAACACGTGTGCCATCCGGGCGAAAGCCGAGCAAAAGGCATTCAGCTTTCTCGGCCGGCTGGCGAAGATCAAACGGAAAAAGCCCGAGCTGATCGTCGGGGTTGGCGGCTGTGTCGCTCAGCAGCAGGGGCGCGAGATACTGAGGCGGATGCCGCATGTCGATCTCGTTTTCGGAACCCATGCGCTCGGGCGGCTGTCTTCGGCCGTACAAAAGATTGAAAAAAATCGCTGCCGGATCGTGGACATAGACATGTCTGAAACCGTTGCCGACGAAAAGGCGGCGCCTGCCGGCCTGCCGGCGGAGGGCATAGCGAAATTTGTCACCATCATGCAGGGCTGCGACAACTATTGCTCCTACTGCGTCGTCCCCCATGTGCGAGGGCGGGAAGCCAGCAGGCACCCGGATGATATCCTCAATGAAATAAAAATGTTGGTCGATGGCGGCGTCAAAGAGGTGACCCTTCTTGGCCAGAATGTAAACAGCTATGGCATCAAGGAGGGGCTCTGTTCCTTTGCAGGACTGCTGTCGATGATCAACCGTGTGAACGGGCTGTCCAGAATACGCTTCACCACCTCCCACCCCAAAGATCTTTCGGATGACCTGATCGAGGCCTTCGGCGATCTGGAAAAACTCTGCCGCCACATCCATCTGCCCGTTCAATCCGGGTCGAACCGTGTGTTGAAGCGCATGAACCGTAAATACACCCGGGAAGCCTACATGCAAAAGGTGCGGCGTTTACGCGCGCGGTGCCCGCAGATCGCCATCACCTCCGATATCATTGTGGGCTTCCCCGGCGAGACGACGACCGATGCCGAAGACACCCTGGACCTGATGCGGCGGGTGCGGTTTGACAGTCTGTTCGCTTTCAACTATTCCGACAGGCCTTCGGCTCCTTCGCGGAAATTTTCCGGCAAGGTTGCCGCACACGAAAAAAATGAAAGACTGCAGCGGGTTCTCGCCGCCCAAGCCGTTATCACGGCGGATATCCATGCCGGCATGGTGGGAAAAACGGAACCGGTTCTGATAGAGGGCTACAGCAAGCTTCAGGAGACGGAAAAAGGGAAGCCGACGGGGGAGGGGCGGCAATGGTCGGGGCGTACGAGCTGCAATAAAATCGTTAACTTCGATATTGACGGGCCGGGCAGGACGACCGGGGACGTCATCGGGAGGACGGTGCCGATAAAAATAGAAAAAGCGCTTTCTCATTCGCTATGGGGAACATGGTGCCGCGATGCGGACACCGGGCCGACGACGAAAGGAGAAAACTGTTATGCTGCATAAGGTGAGTGTGGCCGGTCTGACCATGGACCCGGCATCGAATACGCCGATCATCATCCTGAAAACGGACGAAAGCGAACAGACGATACCCATATGGATAGGGCTTCTGGAGGCCACGTCGATTGCATCGGCACTTCAGGACATAAAATTCGATCGTCCGATGACCCACGACCTGTTCAAGAATTTGAGTGAGCGTTTGAATATCGTCGTTACGCGTGTCGAAGTCTGCGACTTGAAGGAAAACACCTTTTACGCCCGCATCTATTTCTCCTCGGAAGAAGGGGGTTTTGACATGGACGCCAGGCCGAGCGATGCCATCGCCATTGCCTTGCGCTTTGATTCGCCGATTTTCGTGGACGACAGGGTCGTGCAGAAAAGCAAGGCGGGGGAGGGCCCTCCTGAGGTCTTCGACAAAAGCGAAGAGGGGCGAAAGTGGGCTGAATATTTAGAAAAACTGAACCCAGAGGATTTCGGAAAATATAAGGTTTAATAACTGAAGCGTGGAGGGCGTCGCGTCGAGGGAGACGACGCTCGAAGTTGAAAATCGCCTTTTTTGACCCCTTGGACCTGTTTCCCGGACGGCTAACAGCCGAACACACCATTTTCGTAAATTACCTTGCTTGCCCCTCCTTTCAAACGGGCCGTCACCCGTTTTTTTTCGGTATTTACCAGGTCCCAATGCAGGGCGGAATCGTTGAAACCGAGGCTTGCTTTTATTTTTTTTGTCAGCCGGGACTTGTCGCCGCTGTAGGTGTCGGAGTAGGAAGACCCCAGGGCGATGTGGCAGTTGCCGTCCTTTCCGCCGTAATTTTCGTCGAAAAGGGTGTTGGCCATAAACCGGTCGATTTTAGAAAACCGCCTGTCGGTGAGAGAAAATTCCCCGATTCTGCAGGCACCCGCGTCCAGGGCCAGTTGCTTGCGCAAAAAAGACTCCCCTCGACCGGCCTCCACCTTCACCGCCTTGCCTTTGGCAAAAGAAAGCCTGGCCCCCTCAACCAGATTTCCGTTCCTGTAGGAAGGTTGATCCGCATAATAGGTGCCGCTGGTGCCTCTCCAGTCCGGAGAGATGAAAATTTCGAAGCTGGGGATGTTGTGACCGGAGATGCCGATCCACCGGCGCCTGTCGCCCGGCGTTACAATGAGGTCCACGTGTGACGACTCGATGTGGAGATGCTCGATGTCCAGGCTGTTGAGCCATTTCTTAATGCCGGCGGCCTTTTTGTATATCTCTTTCCAGGACGCTACCGGTTTTGTTTTGTTCAAAAAGCAGGCTTTGACCACCTGCCGGCTATAGGCGTCCAGGGAGAGGTCGGCGTGCCGGGCCAGCTCTTCGGTCGGGAGCGTGCAGAGCGTCCAGCTGAAATCGCCTTTCTCTTCCCTTTTGTCCAGGATGTCGCGCACGAATTTGCGGGCGACGGCGGCCTTGCCCAATTTTTTAGGGTCGATGTGGCTCAAATGGGTAATGGATTCCGGGGCGTGCAGATAGACACTGCCGTTTAAAGCGTTAAAAAACGGACGTTCGCCCGGGGGTGAAAAGACCAGTTGTTTGCCATTGGCTTTTTCATAAAAGTCGCATTCCATGCGGGGGGTGCTGTTCATGCGCAGCACGACATGCATGCCCATGTCCAAAAGCTTGGCCTGGAGTATTTCCGCCAAGCCAAGGGCCGCAAGGTCAAACCTGACCAAGAACAGGTTGCCGCGTTTGATTGTGTTTGTTCGGGAGGTCTTGAGTCCCCATATCAGTATGTCGGCATAACGATCGAGTTGTTTTTCCGTAAGCATTGTATGTTCCCCCACACTTATTAAAATTTGCGGCGGCGCAGCCGCGTTGCGTAAAAGTTGCTCCGCAGCGTTTACTCTTTCAGGAAAAGCGCATGATACTGAGGCTCTGTAAGGTGCCTTTTCAGAAGCCTGGTAATCAGGTTGAACACCTCTTCCAGTTCATCATCGGTCATTTTTTCCTTCAATGCTTCCATCAGACGGTCGTCCGAAAATTTTTGGAGATAATACACCAGTGTATCTTCATCGGTTTCACGGTTAAAGCCGAAACCGACGAAGCCCTGATATTCCTCCACGAATTGGTGCGAGTGCAGGGCCATCTATGTCTCCTTTCACATAATTTTGGATCTTCCGAGGGGCGCGTAATTTTACATTTATAAAAGGATTCGAGTGAAAGGGAAATGAGCTCATAGCTATCGGGTCATAGCACATGGCACGCTACCAGCTATGAGCTATTAGCTGTTTTCCACTCGGCCTCAGGATGCTATTTTACCTGTCCCCCCGGCCGTATAGCATTTTTTTAAAGATAACGCATGAAAATTATAACCGTTTGCAATGGAAACAGGTTTTCAATATAATCTATCTCGATTTATTCCAGTATGTAAGACTTGGTGGGTCAGAGCCATTGGTCCCTTATGTGATTAAATGACAGCAAAACACACACATTCAAGTGATCTTTATCTTTCGCTTTTTAAGGTGCTGTGATCTTAAAAAAAAGCCATCCGCTATTGCTCATGCAGACAGCCACCGTTGGATACATAAAGACAAAAAGCGGCATCCGCCTCCGCTGGGGAGAATGGAAAACCCGTGTTCCGCACAGGAAGGGGACGGTGGTGGTTCTATCCGGGCGCCGCGAGTATCTGGAAAAATATGACGAAAGCGCACATGACCTGACATCAAGAGGATATGATGTATTCGGTTTTGACTGGCGCGGGCAGGGGTTGTCTTCCAGGATGTTGAAAAATCCGCGTAAGGGATTCGTCCATTCGTATGACGACTATTTGTCCGATCTGACACGTTTCATGGAATCGGTGGCACTGCCGAGAGGAGAGCCGCCGTTTGTTCTGATGGCGCATTCCATGGGAGCCCACATCGGGTTGCGGTACCTGCACGACCATTCAAAACCGTTTCAGAGGGCCGTCTTGACCTCGCCCCTGATAGACATCGCCGTGCCGGGCCCGTTCAGGAAGATAATGCGACTTTATGCCGCTGCGGCGGTGGCAATGAGGATGGGTGAGAGGTATGTGCCGGGCACGGGTGGCGACGATGCAGGGACGCAGCAATTCAAAAACAACCGGCTGACGAGTGATTTGATGCGCTTTGAAACGGTGGCCGGCCAGTTGGAGCGGAACCCGGCGCTTGTTGTGGGCGGCGTGACCTTTCAGTGGCTCAAGGCGACCCTTGATTCCATCGGCATCGTCGGCAGCCCCGGATTCGCTGAAAAGGTGACTGTGCCCGTGTTGATGGTGACGGCTGGAAGAGACACCGTCGTTTGCAGGGAAGCCCAGGATGCGATCTGTAAAAGGCTCCCCAGATGCAGTCTGGTTCGAATCGAAGGCGCCAGGCACGAAATTCCGATCGAGGCGAACTGTTTTCGCGACCGGTTATGGGAGGCATTCGACCGTTTCATGGGAGAATAAACCCTGGAGAAAAAAATCACCGCCACGATCGGTCAACCCCGTATTTGGGATTATCGATCCGTAAAATTTCGTGTTTATACGTGCCGAAACGCAAAAAATTACAATAGGTGTTGATTTTTTCGAATTGTTTTCGTAGTTGGTGTTCACCAGTTGATAATCTGGATTTTGCAAATCAGGGGCTAATTCCCTTGGGGGTGATGCGAATGCAGTGGAAAGACTCCGACGACGGTTCCGAGGCGATCGACCAAGAAGCTGACGCTTATTACGAAGAGGAATATTCGCCACTGGGGGTAAAAACAGGTGCCGTCTCTCACGCATCCCAGCGGTTCGGTGCTTGGATCCTCTGGGTTCCCGCCCTCGTCGTCATACTCATCATCCTTTATCTGTTTCTGCCTGTCGGTAAAGATACCGCTGCAACAACCCGCGTCAAAGCAATCGAAGCCCGGCTCGACCTGCTTGAAAAACGCATGCTTACGATTGAAGGTGTGGGCGAGCGGGTCACGCAAATAGAAAAAAATATCAAGAATGACGGGACGGTAGAAACGCGTTTGGAAAACCTTCAAACCTCGATCGCCAAGCGAATGGATCAAGTGGACAAAGAATTGATCCAGTTGCGAAAAAAAATAGACGCGCAAGCGAGCAAAAAGCCTGCCGCTCAAGCAGGCGTACAACATCAGGAATCGGCGGTATCGAAGACGTCCACCGCCTATCATGTTGTCGAAAAAGGCGATACGCTTTACAGCATCGGTCGCCGCTACGGCATTTCCGTGAATAGGCTGCGGCAGATCAACAACCTGGGGTCGAACAGCGTTATTCACGTGGGGCAGAAACTGACCGTCAAATAACGGGTGATGGGGCATGCTGAAAATAGTTCGGGATTTCAACAGGTACCCGCCCAGCGTTAAAAAGGCGGTTGTACTTACGGCTGGGGCTTGGGTGTGGTTTTACATCTCTCTGGTGCTGATGGACCGGAGCTCCGACACTTTCGTAATCGAGAGACGTTTTCTCATGATCGGTGTGTGCATGTTAGCACTTCTGGCCAGCATGAAAAATTGGGCCAGACTGGTGTGCCTCATGGGAAACGTGATGGCGGCCCTGTTCTTCATTTTTTCCGTCGTTGTCCTTATCAAGTTGAAATTGATTGTCACTTTTCTGACGATAGAAATCGTTCTGTTGCTGCTCTCCAGTATCTACCTGGCTATCAGGCCTTCGGCACAGTTTTTTAGGGAATACAATCTGAAACCGGAACCGGGGGAGGGGACATGAGAATCGTCGATCCGTCCAACCCCATGCCCAAGTATCTTCAAATCAGCGCTTGGCTGAAGGAATTGATACAAAGCGGGCGTTTCAAAAGCGGTGAGAAACTGCCCTCGGAGGTGGAGCTTTCCAACCGGTGCCAGGTGCACCGCAACACCCTGCGTCAGGCAATTGCGGAATTGGTTTCCCAGGGAATCCTGCGGAAAGAGAAGGGATTCGGCACCTTCGTCACTTTGTCGAAGCCCCTCTCCGTAAAACATCGCCTCAACAAGATATCGAGCTTCAAAGACGACCTGAGCGAGATCGGGATACAGGAAAAGAACATCATTTTGAAAGCCGAGGTTGTCGTAGCGCCGACACTCGTTGCGGAAAAACTGGTTCTGGGGCCCGACGCCAGGGCCGTTGTCATTCGGCGGTTGCGGACGGGAGACGGCGTCCCCCTGATATATGAAGAGAGTTACCTGCCGTACAACATGTTCAAAAACATCATTCGCATGGATCTCACAGGATCCATGTACAAACTTATCTCGAAACAATTCAATACGGTACTCGAGCGCTGCGAACAGGCTATCATGGCCGTCAGCCTGGAAAAACGCATAGCACGACTTTTAGCGCTTCCGGAAAATTCGGCCGGGTTGTTCATGGAGAGCGTCACCTTCAACGACGGCAATATTCCCGTCGAGGTATTGTACTCGTATTACCGTGGCGATAAATACCGGTTCGAGGTCGAACTGGGCCGGTATCGTTTTCAGGAAAACGGCATGAACACAATGATAAAGCACTTGGGAACTGCAGGTTTGCAATAATCTGTATATACATCTAACCTACTATACGATTAGACAATTTTTTTCTGCCTAAAATGTATTCTGAACACTCTTGAAATTTGAAACGCTCAGCTTAGGCTCCACTTACCACAACTACATAGAGAAGGAGGATACCCATGTTAATCGGCGTATTGAAAGAGATCAAAATCAAGGAGAACCGGGTTGCCATGACGCCTGCAGGCGCGGAGCAATTGGTCGCCAAAGGGCACGATGTCCTCATTGAAACCGGTGCGGGCGAGGGATCGGTTTTCCCGGACAGCGCCTATGAGAAAGTCGGCGCAAAAATAGCCGGCACTGCGGCCGACGTCTATGAAAAGGCCGACATGGTTATGAAGGTAAAAGAACCCCTGCCTGTCGAATACCCCATGATTCGCAGCGGGCAAATCGTATTCACCTATTTTCACTTTGCCGCTTCCCAGGAACTGACCCGGGCCATGATCGATTCCGGCTGCATTGCGATCGCCTATGAGACGGTGGCGTGTGCCAACGGATCCCTGCCTCTATTGACCCCCATGAGCGAAGTCGCCGGAAGAATGGCCATTCAGGAAGGGTCCAAATACCTGGAGAAGACATTCGGCGGCAACGGCGTCCTCTTGAGCGGTGTGCCCGGCGTCGATCCCGGTACGGTGGTCGTCATCGGCGGCGGGGTGGTCGGTACCAACGCGGCAAAAATCGCCTGCGGCCTGGGCGCCAAGGTCTACCTCCTGGACACCAACCTGGAAAGGCTGCGTTATCTGAGCGATGTCATGCCGGCCAACTGTTTCCCGGTCATGTCGAATCCGGCGACGCTGCGCAAGCTGCTGCGGGAGGCGGATCTGGTGGTGGGGGCCGTGCTGATTCCCGGAGCCGTGGCTCCCAAGCTGGTCACCCGCGATATGCTCAAAATCATGAAAAAGGGATCGGTCATCGTCGACGTGGCCATCGACCAGGGCGGCTGCGTGGAAACCGCGAAAGCCACCACCCACGACGACCCCATCTTCGAGGTGGAGGGTGTGATTCACTATTGTGTAGCCAACATGCCCGGAGCGGTTTCCTTCACTTCGACCAACGCCCTGACCAACGCCACCCTGCCGTACGCCATACAACTGGCCGACAAAGGGTACAAAAAAGCGGCCCTGGACAATCCTGAGATCGCCAAAGGAATCAACGTGATCGGGGGCAAGGTAACCTACAAGGGGGTTGCCGACGCTTTCGGGATGGCCTACGAACCGCTTGAAAGCGTTTTGTCCTGACCGTTTTCAAACACGGTGCCAACAACCGGTTAACAGAAAAGAGATAGCGTGTTGTTTAAAAGTACCAACCATCAACAGAAAGGAGAATCAACCATGAAACCACTTAAAGATTGGATCGTCCCATGGCTTTACACGGCAAGAGAATACAATGTTGGGATATTGGATAAAGCCATGGAAAATCCGCAGAATGCCCGACTGATGCTCAATGAAAATCCCATTCCTCCCTCGGATAAGGTCATCGAAGCAGTCGTAAATTCTCTACGGAACGGCAACTGGTATCCAGATAGTTTCCTACGTCTGAGAACCAAAATTGGTAAGATGTACGGTCTGGGCCCGGACAACGTGGCCCTCTGCAACGGTTCTTCGGATACTATCGACGCCATGATGCGCATATTTCTGCAGCCCCGAGACGAGTTTATCATATCTCATCCGACCTTTGAACTGTTCCTGACGAGGGCCGAACTGTGCAATGCCAAGGTTGTGCAGATTCCGGTGAGAGAAGACGACCTGCAATACGACGTGGATGCCATGCTGGCCTCCATCAATGAACGCACCAAACTGATGCTGATCATCAATCCCAACAATCCCACGGGGGTTTTCATCGACGACGCCGATCTGATTCGATTCTGCGAAACCGGGGTTCCCCTGTGCGTAGACGAAGCCTACCTGGACTACAATCCGGACAGACCTTCCAAGGCCTCCCTGGTTGAAAAATATCCGCACGTCTTCCTGTCGGTCACCTTTTCCAAGGCCTATGGGTTCGCCGGCATTCGTTTCGGGTTCGTGCTGGGATCGGAAGAGATGATTGCGGCCTTCAACCGCATGTTCCTGCCCTGGAACGTGAGCCGGATGTCCGCAGCGGCGGCAGAAGCCATCATCGACAACCCCGATGAGGTCAGTGCCAAGGTAGAACACAACAACAAATGGATGGACATTTTTTCCGAAGAACTCAAAAAACTGGGGCTCAAGCCTTTTCCGGCACACGGCAACTACATGCTGATCGATGGCACCATGACCGGTAAATCCACCGAGGAGATCGTGGCGGCGGCTCTCGAACAGAGCATCTATCTCAAAAAGATAGGCGAGATTCACGGTAAAACGGGCTATTTCAGGGTGACCCCGGGTCTGGATGAAGAGAACGAGCGTTTCCTTACCTTTATTCGCAGCTATTTCGGTTGACGTCTTTTCATTTAAAACAAACCGCATTGTTTTTTTACACGATGATTGGAGGAAGACATGTCAATTGTAGATGCAAAAGAGATGCTCATAAAAGCGACCGAGGAAAAGTACGCGGTAGGCGCTTTTAACATTACCAACCTGATTCAGATGGAGGCGGTGGTAGACACGGCCGTGAAGATGAAAGCCCCCCTCATCATCCAAACCTCCGTGACGCCCTCCCAGTTCCTGAATGCGGCGGTTCTGGGCAATATTTACCGGACTCTGGCCGAATCCGCCCCGATTCCGATCTGCCTTCACCTGGACCACTGCACGGACGTAGATTACTGCAAGACCTGTGCGGATGCGGGCTACACCAACATCATGATCGACGCGTCCAAGCAGGATTTCGAAGAGAATATCCGGCAGACGCGCGAGGTGAGCGATTACTGCCACGCCAAAGGCGGCATATCAGTCGAGGGGGAACTGGGCACCGTGTCGGGCGTTGAAGACCAGATCAAGGTGGCCGAGGACGAAGCCGCCCTCTGCGACCCCGAGCAGGCCTTGAAATTCGTTGAAGAATCGGGCATCGACATCTTTGCCCCGGCCATCGGAACGGCTCACGGTGTTTACAAGACAAAAAACCCCAAGCTCGACTTCGACCGCATGGAGAAGATCTTTGGGCTGATCAACGGTGACGGAGTCAAAACGCCGCTGGTGGTGCACGGCGGTACGGGTCTGAAGCCGGACGTGGTCAAGCGCCTGGTTTCCCTGGGTGGATCCAAGTTCAACGTGTCCACGGATTTGAAACACGCCCTCATCGATAGCACCTACGGCTATATCGCGGACCACCGGGACGAGTACAATCCCGGCAAAATAGACATTGCCGTCAGGCAAGCCATCGCGGACAGAATAGTCTATTGGATCGACCTTTTGGGCAGTGCGGAAAAGGCCTGACAATTGGGAACGTGGATGTCGGAATGCGAACAAAAACGGAAGGGTCCATGAGGAGTACCTGTCGGCGCACCGCGGTGGCAGTCGATACCTTCGTGTTTTCGTTCGAATCATTCGTAAAATCTGAAACGCTCACCTTAGGTAAGCATGACAGTGTAAGGGAGGAGGAGGATGCCAGAAATAAAAGCAATCTTTTTCGATCAGGACGGTGTGATCATCGACACCGAAAAAGATGGGCACCGGGTTGCCTTCAACAAGGCTTTCGAGGCGTTCGGGTATGATTTCGCATGGGATGTGGATAAATACCATGACCTGCTGCGCGTATCCGGCGGAAAAGAACGCATGCGGGCCTACTTCAAGGAGGAGGGGCTGTTTGCGGACATGTCGGAAGAGGACCTGGGGGAACACATCAAAAATCTGCACAAGACCAAAACCGGACTGTTTATCAAACTGATCGAGAGCGGCGCCCTGCCGCTGAGAAGCGGCATCCGGCGGTTTATGGAAGAGGGCGTGGCAGCGGGCCTCACCCTGGGCGTCTGTACCACGGCCAACGAAAGGTCGGCCAACGCCATCGCCAAGGGAATGCTGGGTGACATTCCCTTCAACTTTGTTCTGGCCGGAGACGTCGTCAGCAAGAAGAAGCCCGACCCGGAAATCTACCTGATGGCTTTGGAAAAGACCGGGTTGGCACCGGAAAACTGCCTCGTGATTGA
This sequence comes from Deltaproteobacteria bacterium, assembly GCA_022340465.1. Taxonomy (NCBI): domain Bacteria; kingdom Pseudomonadati; phylum Myxococcota; class Myxococcia; species Deltaproteobacteria bacterium. Next base: position 24,500 of record JAJDNW010000008.1, read on the forward strand.
AGACTCGCGGGTAGGGGTGCTTGCCGCCAAAGCCGCCGGCATGAACGTGGTGGCCACCACCAATGTCTACACCGAGAACGAAGACCTGGACGATGCCGACATCATCGTCAGCTGCCTGGGCGATACCGACGGTGAAAAGGGAACCCTGAAAAAGGGCGACCCGAAACTGCAACACGACGGCGTACTGCGTGTCGAACAGCTAGTGGCCTATTTTGCGTAAATCGTTTCAAATTTCGATCGAAAAATTGAACAGCTAAAGCTGTCGCGTTCCCCCTGCAAAGGGAACGTCAGCAAACAAACAGAGGTGACAAATGACCATTAATTATCAACAGGCCAATCTTCTCAATGCCGGCAGCTTCGGATTGAACGTCCTTAGCCCCGATGACATCGAGCAGATCCACAGAGCCACCCTCGATGTTCTCTGGAGCATCGGGCTGAAAGTGATGAGCCCCCGTGCCCGAACCATATTCGGGGATCACGGGTGCCCGGTGGATGAAAAGAGCCAGATTGTAAAAATCAGACCGGACCTGGTGGAGGACGCCATTCAGTCGACGCCGGCCGCCTATCGCGCGCACGCAATCGATCCGGCAAACGACTACGTACCGGGAGGCAAGAAAACCGGGTTCGTCAATTTCGGTGAAGCCGCCCAACTTATCGATCCGGTGACGCGCAAACTGCGGGATGCCACCAAGGCGGACGTCGACAATACCGTGCGCTTCATTGACAAACTGGACAATGTCGTCGGTTGGGAAAGACCTTTGACCCCCCGCGACCTGGACGAGGACATGGCCAGCATTTACAACGCCTACTCCTTTTTCAAACACTCGTCAAAGCACGGCTTTCTGGGCATCTATTCCGTGGAGCACTTTGAAGCGGCGGTAAAGATGGGCGCCGTGCTCGCCGGCGGAGAGGACAAACTGAGCCAGGCACCGCTGTTCACCTGCTCCGCCGACCCGGTGAGCCCATTGGTCCTGACCGAGGAGGCCACGGACGTCCTGATCGAGTCCTGCAAATTCGGCATCCCCATCAAAATCAACGGGCTGGGTCTGTGCGGCGGCACCACCTGCGTGGATCTTGCCAGCACCCTGGTGACCCATAATTCCGAGGTGCTCGGCTCGATTACCCTGGGACAGCTGGTGCGCAAAGGCGCTCCCATGGTCTACGGCAGTTCCACCAGCATCATGGACCTGCGGACGACACTGGCCGCCATGGGCGCACCGGAAATGGCCATGCTGAGCGCTGCGGTGGCCAAACTCGCCCAGTTCTACAAAATGCCGTCCTGGGTGGGCGGCGGATAGGTTGACAGCAAGAGACTCGACGCCCAGTCCGGCCACGAGTTCACCCTGACAGCCCTCGTACCCGCGTTGGCAGGTGCCAACATGATTTACGGCGTCGGGATGCTCGACAGTGCCTTGGCCTGGGACTACGCTTCGGCCATGCTGCAAAATGAATTTCTGGATATGGTCCTGATGGTTGTCAACGGCATCAACGTGTCCGAAGAAAATATAAACTACGATGTCATCAAACAGGTCGGGCCCGCAGGGGAGTTCATTACCCATGAACACACGCTGAAAAATTTTCGGCGCATGTCCAAAACCCGCTTCATGAACCGTGACAACCGTGAAAACTGGGAATTGGCCGGATCACCGGATATCGCCGAAAGGGCCTATGAAGCCTCCATGGACATTCTGGAAAACTACCAGCCGGAACCCCGCCCGGATGCGGTTCAGCAGGAGCTTGACAGCATCTATGCAGAGTTCGAGGCACGCGTTAAGGAACGGAAGGCAAAGAAATGAGCTCGTAGCCGGCAGGTCATAGCTCATAGCATCCTATCGGCTGTCAGCTGTGAGCTATGACCGCTCGAGCCCTGGAACCCTTTTTTCGCTTTCGTGTTTTCGTGATTGATTTTAAATTGTAAGGCTCTTGGTACAAACGATGCCGGTTAAAGCCATCATTTTCGACCTCGACGGCACCCTGTTGGACACGCTGGAGGACATTGCCGATGCCGTCAACCGCGTCTTGCTGGCCGACGGTTTTTCAACCCATCCGCTTGAAGCCTATCGAAATTTTGTGGGAGACGGCAGTGAGATGCTTGTCAAGAGGGCGCTGCCTGAGGACCGGCGTTCCGAAGATGCCGTCAAGAAGGCGCTCACGGCTTTCAAGGAAAGCTATGGCCGGAGCTGGAACCGCAAGACCCGCCCTTACGACGGTATTCCGGAACTGCTGGACGAACTCACCAAGCACAGGATTCGGATGGCCGTCTGCAGCAACAAGCCCCACGAATTTACGAAGCTGAGCGTAGTCGAAATGCTGGGCCGTTGGCGATTCGACCGGGTTCTTGGACAAAGCCGTCAATATCCCCGAAAGCCCGCTCCGGCAATGGCGCTGGCCATTGCGGACCACATGCGGATTCATCCCGGAGAAGCGTTGTTTGTCGGCGATTCCGGGGTGGACATGCAGACGGCCGCAGCGGCGGGTATGTTTCCGGTGGGTGCGGCCTGGGGCTTCCGGACGAAAGCGGAACTGGTGGAAAACGGCTGCAGGTTTCTGGCTCGCCACCCCCGGGAGGTGTTACAGGTGATTTCAGACAGGAATGCCTCATCATTGGACATTGCACATCGAAATTCAGGATCACATCGTTGAAAACCAAATGTGGAAAAATGTATTGAGGCGTGTTTCCAATGCACCGCGTCCTCTTCATAGGCAACAGCCACACCTATTTGCACCGCATGCCCCTGATTGCGGCCGGGCTTGCAGGCATCTGCGGTTTTGACGTGCAGGTGGCTCAAGCCACCGGTGAAGGGGCCGGTTTGGCCTGGCACTGGGAAAATCGGACCACGAGAGACAAGCTCGAAAGCGGCGGGTGGACCCATGTGGTGCTCCAGGAGCGCAGCCGGGGACCTCTGGAAGATCGGCCTTCCATGTTTCGGCACGCGCGTTTGTTTGACCGGGAGATTCGCCGCCTCGATGCCCGCACGGTGTTTTACATGACGTGGGCCGCCAGGGAAAAGCCGGAAGACCAGTCAATCATCGCCGAGGCCTATGAGACGATCGCCTTAGAATGCCGCGCATGTCTGGCGCCCGTGGGGCGGGCCTGGGAGATCGTGAAAGGGATGCATCCCGGCATGGAGCTGCACCACCGGGACGGCCGCCACGCCGGCAAGGCGGGTGCCTACCTGGCTGCCTGTGTTTTTTGTGGGATCTTGTCGGGGGGCGTTCCTCGGCAAACTCTGTCCGGAAGACTTTCGTCAGGGGGGCGCACGCTTGTCAACCTGAGTGAAGATACGGCCGGGGTGCTGCAGCGGGCGGCCATCGATGCCCTCAGGAACCCAGGAGAAAGTCACGAAGGTCGGCGACACGGCTCATAACCCGGTCCGCGCCCGCGTCGAGGAGCCTTTTTCCCAAAAGGGTTTTGTCGGGCGACGCATAGGTGACGCCTATGCCGACATAGTCATAGGCTGAACGGGCGGCCGCCATCATGTCGTCGGGCATGTCGCCCACATAAAAAAACCGCCCGTTTTTCCGTCCATGCCCGTCCGCGATGGCGTCCAGCATGAAGGGGTGGGGTTTACTGAACGACACAGGGTTACCTGCCTCTGCGGCGGCTTTTTCTTCCGCCGCCGTGCAATCGTCGAGCGTCATCATCGTCCGGAAATACGTTTGCAACGCAAAACGATCCAGTGCATGTTCGGCCTCGGCCCGGGGGCGTCCCGTGGCGATGGCCAGATGGTGCAGTGCCGACAATTCCCCGATAAATGCTTCCGGCAGCAGCAACTCCTCCCTGTCGATCAACCCACTGCCCCGGTAGACGCGCGGTGAAAAGCCATAGGTGCTTTTAAAAAGTGCACGTCCGAGATAGATTTCCTGAAAAATCTGCTTGATGACATTGCCGCTGCCGACATCTCCGGCAGAAAGGCGCCGGATCAAATGGTTGGCAGGGACGGGTCCGTTGTAGTGCAGGTTTTTTAACGGGGTGTCGACGGTGGAGAGATAACGGCCCAGGTCGGCCACATTGCAGCCGGGGATCGTTTTGGCATGCAGTCCCCAGGCCTCGCCGTCCGGCATGCCTTGCGGCGAATCCACGCGGCGCATGAGGAGCCCGATGACATGATAGGTCAGTTCCCAGTCGTTGTTCAACCCGCCGGCCTGCTTTACCGCAGACAGGTCCTCCAGGGAAAACAAGGGGTCCGGTAGTGCGTCGGCTTTGAGCGCCGGCTCGAAAAACAGCTTGACCGTTTGTCTGACCGCGTCGCGATAGGAGTTCGAGACATCCACGATAACGCCGTCCATGTCGAATACGATCAAATTGGGCCTGTCCATACTTCGACCTTTATGCTGATATCTTGAAGCACGTTAAATAGCGTTTGACACAACCGGATTTGGGCATCTTCACCCGCCACCGATGACGGAGAGCGGTTTTAGGTTTCGGTTAGTTGTCTTGTCAAACGCTATAGCGGGTTCTTCCCATACTATGCCTCCGGCAATCGGTCAATAATTTGTAGACGGCTTCGATGGAAGGCGCAAAGGAATAGCGTTTCCCGGCGTACTTTTGCCTTTTTGATCCTTCGGGGTCCATCATCACCGGGGTTTCGGCCCAGTCCAGCAGAGGGATGTCGGTGTATCCGTCACCCACCGCGACGACGCCTCGCACCTGGCCGCCCGCAAGCCGTCTGGCCAGGCGAAGCTTGTCCTCGGACGTGATCAAATAGGAATCGATGCCGGCGACCCGGCCGTTTTCATACCGGAGCTGGTTGGCATAAACGGCTTCAAAACAGCTGCGGATGCGGGCCTTGTGCAGAATGCGTTCGCTCAGGTCCAGCGTTCCACAACTGACGACCACCATGCGCCAGCCGTCGCCGCACAGACGGTGCAGGGTGTCTCTGTCCTGCCGGGAGATGGCGGCGGCGATGGATGCGGCCGTCTTGTCCAGCAGGGGAACGGGGGTACCCTTGAGGCACCGGCCGTAAAAACGCTGATACAGTTTCCGCGTGCGGCCTCCGGTGAACCACTGGCGCCTGTCGGCGTCGATCAGCATGCGCAGCATGCATTTTTGCGGTCGCCAATGCGGCCCCTTGAGCTGATCCAGCCGCAGCCGCATCAGGGTTTGCTCGCTGTCATAAGGGCGCAACGGGTAAAGGGTCCCGTCGAAATCCCAAATGATCATCCCGGGATCTGGCGGCACCGGGGTCATGCAGGCAGGGACTTTACCAGGTTTCCGACAGCCGCAAGGTAGGCGGAAAGTCCCCTGGCAAAAATATCGTTATGGTTGGCGCCGGGAATCTGAAGCAGCTTCTTGTTCTTGGCGGCTGCCGATTCGTAGAGCGCCTCACCGTCGGAGAAGGGAATGATGTGATCGTATTCCGCGTGGATGATCAAGGTCGGCTTGTCGAAACGGCCGATTTTATCGATGTTCCCGAAACCATTTTCTTCTCTGAACCCCAACCTCCGGGCATCGATGCCCAGGAGCGCGAGGAGGGGGGCGGCCAGGGCAAAACCGCTTTCGATGATCAGGGCGTCGATTTCATGTGCGTATCGGCCGGCAAGCTCGAGAGCTGAAGCGCTTCCCAAAGAGCGCCCCATGACGATCAGCGGCCCGCAATATCCCTTTTCTTTCAGCCAGTTTTTGACGAAGGCGAATATGGCATGGCAATCGCGCATCATGGCGGATACGGTCGGGGTCCCGTCTGAGCGACCGTAGCCGCGATAATCAACGGGCATGAAATTGATGCCCAGCCGGTTGTAAACCGGGCCCAGTTCATCGTAGTCGGCCACGATCTCTCCGTTGCCGTGAAAAAAGAGGATGTTGGCGGCGGTTTCCCCGGAGATGTGGAAACGCGCGCCTATGGACACATCCGGTTCCACAGGGATGGGAACGTCAATACCCGGTGACTCGTTCGGGGATAAAGGGTTCTCGGCACGCGGGTGAAACAAAAGCATCGAAACCTCGGGCCTGTCTAAAACGTGATAGTCGTTTGCCGGTTCCGCATTCATGCTGAATCCTTAAATAATTGACCCATCGGGGTGTTTTTAACGTCATCCCAGCGCAGAGGCTGCCCCGGTGTAATGTTGAGCCGGAGCGGGGATCCGGATCATTCGGCTAATCGCTTTCTGGATGCCGGATAAAGTCCGACATGACTTGTTAGGCTATTTAGCTGTCAGGTTGATAGCTCACGACTTGCTATCATCTATGAGCCATGCGCATTTTTCAGCTTGGGCCCATACAATTCACATTCTCTCAAGATCGAAGCTAATGTAGCGCAGGGCTTTGGCCCTGCCAAGATTTTTTTTTACGCCATTTGATATCTTGACATCCAAACAACAATGTTATTATGGATTCGGCATGGTGAATTCGATCCATTTGCTTAAAAATCCGATCATGCAATACGCTTGGGGATCACACACGGCCCTGGCGGAGCTCACCGGCAGACCGGCCCCCAGCGTCCAACCGGAAGCGGAGCTGTGGATGGGGGCGCATCCCAAAGCGCCTTCCACGGTCATCGTTGACGGGGGAGGCGATACCTCACTGCTGAAGCTGATCGATGCGCATCCGGTCGACATCCTGGGTCAAGAAACCGCGGCGGCTTATGGGAACCGGCTGCCGTACCTGTTCAAGGTGCTGGCCATAGAAAAGGCCCTGTCCATTCAAGCCCATCCGGACCTCTCCCAGGCCCGCGACGGATTTCAGCGGGAAAATCGCAGGCAACTCGCCCTGGACGCGCCGGAGCGCAACTACCGGGACGGCAATCACAAACCCGAACTGATATGCGCCCTGACGCCCTTCTGGGCTTTGAACGGTTTTCGGGCGGCGGCGGAGATGGAAACTTACTTGCGTCAAGGGTGTGGCCCCCCCCTCGAAAGCGCATTGGAAAACCTATCCGGGGCGCCCGTTGTAGGCGGCTTGAAGGGCCTTGTCGGCCGGCTTTTGAATATGGGCGCAAAAGAGATATGCGCCATTCTTGACGCAGTTGTCGGCTATGCCCGGGAAAGGCAACCCGGGGATCCGGTTTTCGATTGGGTGATACGGCTGCACGATATGTTTCCAGGGGATATCGGCGCCCTGTTCCCCTGCATATTGAACCTGGTCCGTCTGGAACCCGGCCAGGCCATGTACCTGCCGGCCGGTCAGCTGCATGCCTATCTCGGCGGCGTGGGTGTCGAGCTGATGGCCAATTCGGACAACGTACTCAGGGGCGGGCTGACGTCCAAACACGTGGACGTACCCGAACTGCTTCAAGTTGTTGTTTTCGAGGAACAACCCTTGAAAACGCTTTTTCCCCGCGAAAAAAGTCCTTGTGAAAAGGTGTATGCGACGCCGGCTGAAGAGTTCGAGCTTTCTGTCATCCATCCATCGGATGGATGCGTTTACCGCTCCGGGGGTAAAAGGAGTGCCGAGATTCTGCTGGCAACCGACGGCAGGGTCGCGGTTTTTGACGACACGAAAGACACAACGATAGAACTCGTCAGAGGCATGGCGGCAATCGTGCCCGCATCCGTCGATCGCTACAGCATCAGCGGCCGGGGGACCGTGTACCGTGCGGGGGTGGGGGCTTTATGAAAGAGCGTACCGATTATAAATGACGTCGACATTCATTTATTTGCTTTTTGAGTTCCGCACCATGTAAAACATACCCACCGTTTGAAGCAGCGAGAGCAATACGAAGAACCCGATCCAGGTCGGCAGGCCGGCCACCAGCGGCCTGATCCGTCCCCATGCCCAGTAATCCATTGCCAAAACGAAGACGGCGCCCATCAGGTATACATAGGGGTTGCGGATCCACGCGGGCCGTTTCCAGACAATCCGCTCCTTTCTGCCGAGAAGCAACAGATGGACCCCCCCATAGACTGCAAAGGTGACCAGCATGACCCAGACGACGGGCAGAAAGGGTCCGGCGGCAATTAATTCGAAGTAAAAGAGCAGCATGACGCTTTCGCCGAAGATGATGGAAAAGATGGCCGCTGGGGGGAACAGGTTCTTGAGATAGAGACCGAAAATGACGGTCGGGAAAAGGACGGCCAGGCCGGTGAATGTCTGCGTGGCGATCTGCAGAATGGTGGCGGGCGGTTTATAGGCCAGCAGCAAGCCGGACAGGCTCAGGAAAACAACGAAAAGGCGGCCGCTCAGGCTGGTTTTACCGTTGAATTTGCCCCCGATGGGCAGAATGTCCCTGGTGAAAATGGAGCTCAAGGTTAGCAGTTGGGAGTCCATGGTGGACATCAGAGCGGCCAGTCCGGCGGCGATGACCAGGGCGGCCATGACATCTCCCGATATCAAGGTCATGGTCATGGGCAAAATCTTATCGGCCTCCTTGCCAACCAGGCCGGGGAAGGAGAGGTGCCCCAACACGCCCACTGAGATCGGCAGGAAAAAAACCAGCGTGCATATCAAAGGGTAGAAAAGCATGATTCTGGCTAGGGTGGTCTTGCTTTTGGCGGAAAAAAATCGTTGAAACAGCTGGGGAAACATGGGGTCACAGAAGAACCACAGCATGATAAAGCTGAACCAGATACCGTAGGTGTATTTACCGGTTCCGCCCGGACGGGAGAAAAGCTCGGGGTTGGCAAAGAGTATATGGCGGTTGGCTTCGATAAAACCACCGTGGTGCCGGGCCAGGATTACGAGGGAAGCCAGAAGCAAAAGAAACATGACGACCCCCTGAAAGAGATCGGTCCATGCCACGGCTCTCATCCCGCCGCGCAGGGTGTAGATCAGGATGATGACGGTAACCAGCACACAGCCCCATACGTACGGCAGGCCAACCAGCGCTTCGAGGGCGTAGCCGGCTGCCATGGGCTGCAGGGCTAGGTAGGGAACGGTGAAAACGATCATCACCAGGGAAAACAGGAGGCTCAGCACAGGGCTGCCGTAGAGGTTGCGTATCAGCTCCGGGGGTGTGACCGCCCCGGTCGTTCTGCCGACGTCCCATATCCTTCGCCCGATGATCCAGAAGGTCAGGGCCATGAAGCCGGTACCGAAGCCCATGATCGGGAAAAACGCGTAGCCGTCACGATAGCCCGCTCCCGAAGTGCCGAAGACGGTGAAGGCGGAGAAATTGGTTGCCACCATGGTGCCCAGGAGAATCAGAGAGCCCAACTTGCGGTCCGCCAGAAAATAGGTTTCCGGTGACGATTTCAGGCGGGTTCGTGCAATGAAGCCAATGGCGAGGATAATCAGGAAATAGGCGCTCAGAACAATAAGTTTGGTTATCATTATGAATCTCCAGCCTTGATATAGGTATCGAATAAGAAAAGCCACCCCGATTGAGGTCGGGATGGCTTTCACCTGGCATGACCTGTCATTGAAACGATTGCTTTTTGGGCTGCTTTTACCGTATCGGTGTGCGTTTTGTCAATCCCGGTGTTCCAACTGTGGGGTCAAGGTCGCAGGCGACGGACATGGAAGCTCGAGGGGAAGCACACCCGGTTTTTGATGCGTGGCCGTCAGTCGGTATGATAGTTCGCCGGATCGTTGACAAATGCGTCGAAATCATATGCTGCCAGAAACCTGGATATCATTTCACCGACCTTATCGGCGGTGTCGACCTTGTAGTGGCCCTTCGCATTCCGCCCGGTCATGCGTTTGGCCTGCTCGACGATGGCCTGCAGGGCTTCGGTGGTCATTTCGACGATGACATTGACGGCGATAGTGGTGTCCGGCTGGCTCATGAAGGGTCCCCCTGCATCTTTCACCTGTTTTAAGGGTGGATTTTAACTAGTTTTCGTGATTTGTAATGACCTTTACACAACCACGACCACTGATTGCGTGTCAACTGTCAATTATGAAAAATTTAGGCGAGTATCAGCAAGAGCAACTGGAAGCACTGGCATTGGTCAGAAGCCACCTTGACGGATTGGACGCGGCGTCTCTGGCCGGTCTTGAAGCGCAATGCGCCGATTACCTGTCATTTCGGAAGGAAGTGGATCGATTTTTGGAAACATATTTCAGCGGCATTTGTACAGAAGCCTGCTATCGGAGCGGCATGAGCGCCTGCTGTACGCGGGAGGGCATCATCACCTTCTTTGCAGACGTGGTGGTCAATGCCCTCGCTTCCCCGCGGGAAGCCGTGGAAACCATGCACGCGCGCCTGGTGCAGCCCCATCGGGGAAACAAGTGCCTCTATCTCGGTGAATCAGGATGCCTCTGGCACGTAAAGCCGCTGGTGTGTGCCATGTTTCTATGCGACAGGGCCGAAAACGAGGTGCTGGGAGAGGACCCGCAGCTGTGCAACACATGGGAAGAACTGAAGCGGCGTGAAAAAACCTTTCGTTGGCCCGACCGGGCCGTTCTTTTCGACGACCTGGAGAAGGTGTTCATCGATGCGGGGCATTCGTCGACGCTCATGTACCTGCACAACAGTCCCGGATTGCTTAAAATAAAAAAGTCGGCGCAGAAGAAAAAGGGCTGCCCAGAATAAAAAATGGACAGGGAGACCGGAAAAAAGATCGACCGCCTTTGCGGTAAAGCGCAGGCCCTGATTGCCGTACTGGATTCAGGCTTGGGCGGCCTTTCCGTGTGTGCCGAACTCGAAGGGGAGCTGCGCAGGCATCCTATTTTCCGGCATGCACATCTGTCTTATTTCAATGTCTGGCCGGAAGCGGGTCGTGGCTACAATTCAATGGCGGACGTTGCCGAACGTGTCGAGGTTTTCGACCGTGCCCTGGAATCCGTGAGTACGGCTGAACCGGACATGATTTTGATCGCCTGCAACACGCTTTCGGTGCTGTACAACCGCACGCGTTTCAGTCGTGCGACTCACATACCGGTAGTGGATATCATCGATTACGGCGTGGATATGATTCATGCAGAACTGAAAGCCGTCCCGAAAAGCCAGGTTATCCTTCTGGGGACGCGGACAACGATTTCCGAAGGCGTCCACCAGCGGGCGCTCGTGCAGCAGGGGATAGATCCCGGACGCATTGCGTCCCAGGACTGTCACGGGGTCGCCACCGCAATCGAAAAGGGCCCGCACAGCCCAAGGGTGGCGGACCTGGTCGCGACCTATATGGATGAAGCCATGAAGAAGCTTGACGGACGCCAAGCGGTCTTTGCGGCGCTTTGCTGTACCCATTTCGGCTACAGCCGCGACATCTTCCGGCACGCGCTGCGGAAGCGTCTGACGGTCGATGTAACAATGTTGGATCCGACCCTGGCGATGGGACGGTTTCTGCTGCGGATGGACTGTAACCCGGCATTCGATAGGGGAAGCGTCACCGTCGACGTGCTATCCAAGATAGAGCTGGCGCCTGCCGGCGTTAGGCAGATATCCGCAATTATCAGGCCGCAGGCACCCGCCACGGCTGATGCCCTGGAAAGGTATGTGTATAAACCTGATTTGTTTTAATGCGCCGGGGATTGGAGAAAAAAGGATCCGAGTGAAAGAAAAATGAGCTCATAGCTGACAGGTTAATAGCCCATAGCACGCTCTCAGCTATGAGTTATGCGCTTTTTTCCCCCGGCTCCTTGGCCTCTCAGCTTCCAAGCCTTCAATTTTAGCCGGAGGTGGTTAACTTTTTAAATTGCCTAGTGATGTTAGGAGTACCGCCCGTGAAAAAAGTACTTATTATCACCGGTCCCGCCGGGGATGCCCAGGGTTGGGGGGATCTCGAGGTGACCCGACAGCTGTGCGGCGCCCTAAACACGCTGGACAAAACGGCCGCATTCGTCTTTGTCGAAAGCAGGGAAGATTTCATGCGGGCGATCGAAAACAACGCCTTCGACATCGTATGGAGCGCCCTGTACCACATATCCACCAAGACCGACATTGTCGGGCTGAGCCAAGGTGACGGCCTCTGGGTCGCCGATATGTTGGATGAAAAGGGCATTCCCTATGTCGGCCCCAATGCCCTGACCATGAAGCAGTTGATTCGGAAAGACTGGACCCACAAGATTCTTCAGAAAAGCCATGTGAGCGTGCCCGACAATTTTACGGTCGGCATCGGGGAAGAGATACCGCCGGCGACGTATCCGCTCTTCGTAAAACCCAGCTGTGAGTCCAGGTCCGTAGGCATCAGCGATGACAGCGTTGTCAATGACCGCGGGCAGCTCGAAAAGGCCATCCGGAGCGTTCATGCAGATTTCGAACAGCCCGCGCTTGTGGAAGCGTATCTTCCCGGGGAAGAGTACACGGTGCTGATGCTGTCCAATGGAGAAAACCAGGAATTTTTGCCGGGTATCGTCAAGGTGAATGCCTCCCACTTCGCGCGGTATCCGATCTTGAGGAGCGATTTGAGGGGGGTGGGACTCACCAAGATTCATCGCCCCGAAAAGAAGGTCGCGGAAAGTGTGGATCTTGCCAGGCGGGCGGTCGAAGCGCTGAATTGCCTCGACCATGTACGCATCGACATGCGTGCCGACACGCGCGGAGAACTGAAGATCATCGAAGTAAACGGCATACCCGGGCTCAAGCCTGGAAAAAGCTGGAGCCCTCAAATTTACTCGCTATATCACACCTCTCCCGGCGGTGCCGAAGCGGAATACCGGCAATTGGTGCATTTGATCGTGGCGTCGGGCTTGAGCCGTTACGGTCTATAGCGGTTGCCCCGAATCGTTTGATACGAAATAACGTTCAACATAGGCAGGGATAAATCCCCGTGCTGCATAGCATTCGGCTTGATACCATGTAGTTCGGGGCTTCAGCCCTGAAAAATTGTTAATATGACTTCTACGAATATGCTGAATTGGGAAGAGGGGATCTGGAAGAACGAGAATGCCCCGGAGGCCGATGCAGAGGTGCTGATCGCTTCCGACTGGGCTCCCATCAGGGCTTTCGACCGTGTGATCATGGAGACGCCCGAAGGCGTGTACGGCGATCTTCTGCCGGTTCTGCGTGAAAGCGACCTCAGGATCGTCAACCTGGAGTGCCCCCTGTGCGGCCATAATACGCCGGTTTGGAAAAGCGGTTCCGTTTTGAAGGGCAAGGCAGAGCACGTGCGCGGATTGCGTGTGGTGCCCTTCGAAGTCGTGACCCTGGGAAACAACCATGTTTTCGACTATGGCACAACTGCCTTTGCACAGACCCTGGCGGTGCTGGAGGAAAACGGGATTGCCGCGGTGGGCGCCGGTATGTCGACACGGGAAGCGAAAACGCCGCTGCGATTGGAGGTGAACGGCATCCGTGTCGGCATCGTCAACTTCAGCGAAGGCGAAGACCTCACCGCCGCCACCAACGGCCCCGGTGTTTTTGGATGGGAAGTCGAGGCGGTCGCCGCCGTTATAAACGCAATCAAGGCATCCGTGGACATCGTCATCGTCGTCTGCCACTGCGGCTTGGAATACATTCCCATTCCGCCGCCTTACGTGGCCCGGGCCTTCAGGCATCTGGCCGATGCCGGCGCGCATCTGGTTGTAGGACACCACCCCCACGTGCCGCAGGGTTTGCACATCTACCATCAGGTGCCCATCTGCTACAGCCTGGGCAATTTCGTTTTTTACCAGGAGACCGACCTGCTTTACCGAAAGGTGGGGTTTTTTGTCAAAGCGGGACTGGCCAAAGGAGCGGTCGCCTATCTGAAACTCGTTCCCTACGGCATCAGGAAGGCGGGGCTTCATCTCCTTAACCGTGAAGAACGTCAATGGTTTCTAAAAGAGATGCGCACGGTGTCGATGCCCCTGGACACGCCTGCCGCTATCGAAGATGCTTGGCACGGCTTTTTACATTACTACGGTACGCAAGGGTTGCGCGGTGAAATAGGGATGATCCTGGAAAAAATGCGGGATGAGCCGCGGAAAGGCGCCGCCATGCTCAGAAATCGCCTCACCACCATGCAGCACAACCAGCATTGGATCGACATGCTAACCCGCATCATGAACGACGACCTGGCAACGTCCCCGCAGTGGGCTTACAACCTTGCCGAGAAATGGCTGACCGCAATCACCATGACATAAAGGGTTCGAGAATTCGATGGGCTCAGGGACCAAGTGGATGCAAATTCGCTGTTCGCCTCTTTTCGATTTTGAGTGGCCTGTCTTCACTCTATTGGGAAATGAACATCGAACATCCAACGTCAACTGTGGTTTATTCGCTTCATGTATTCGGGTTTCCTGGGCCATCAGCCAAAGCAGACAGCCAACCGTTCGATGTTCAGCGTTCGATGTTGGACGTTCATCTTAGACCTTCGGCCACTGACTTCTAGGATGTTACCTTCGACCCCCCGACGCCTTTACCTGCCGGGCTTGAAGGCCTTGAACAGAGAGGCATCCATCACGGCTTCATAACCGGTCATTTTAGCTGCCAGCCGTTTGTTTTCATCCACCAGGAGAAAGTTGCCCGTCATCTTGTGTTTGGTGAGATCGGTCACCTCCAGCACGGCGGTGACGCCCTTAGCGGGAAACGTCTCGCAATACTGCCGGTAACTGGCGCAGTAACTGGGCAGGGATACCTGGCCGGTCTCCTCATAGCACCAGACCGTGGCCATCTGGAAGGCGCAGTCCAGAACAAGGGGATCCGCGATCCAGCCGCTTCGCAAGTGTTCCCGGATCCATCGGGAGGGGGATGGCGCCGATGATATCCTGGCGGTCATGCCCCTGGGCGAACAGGATAGGATTTCCTTGATGCCGCGCAGTTCGATACCGTGAAAAAGGATCTCCTCATAGACTTCCCCGGCACTGCGGTGGTATCCGTCCTCCGACAGGAAGCGGCCCAGGTCGACTGACGGCGGTTCCGGCATGGCATCCAGCAAAATAGCTTTTCCGCGGGAGTGAATGACGTCTTTGCCCTCCAGCATGCCGTCCCGAAGTTCGAGACTCACCTCGTAATGGCCATTCTTTCTGCTGGTCTTGCCCGCAAAGAGGCGGATCAATTTCTTTTTGTCGACCAGTTTGACCCCTTTGAGAATGCGCATGTCATCCAGGCCGTGCAGCACCAGACCCGGATTTTCGTGCAGTGCTCCGTGACCGAACCACTCGGTTATCAAGGAGAAGGGGACCACCGGGTTGCCACCGATGACGTGTGACGTCAGGATGGGATAATCATGCGTGTCGATCTCTTTTTTGAACGAGAGCGTCATGGGGGGCTCGTCTTCGGGCACCGCCTTACCTGCCGGCGTCCCTTCAGCCGTGGCTGCATCGACATCGATGGATCGGGAAGGCAGTGACGACCCGATAACGATCTCCACCGGGTCGTTGCCGGACCGGCCCATGGCGGCCACCAGGCTGCGGGCGCCTTCTTTCAGGGGAATGAGGCCTACATGCTGCTTTTTGAAAGCCGTGCGGAGAGCGGGTGTCACCATTCCGCCGTCCCAGGGGCCCCAGTTGACGGCCAGCGTGCGGCACGCGGGGTGCTGCCGCGAAAAGGCGGCAGCCATTTTGTTGAGGGCCTCGTTGGCCATGGCGTAATCCACTTGCCCGGCGTTGCCGATCCTGGCGCTGATGGATGAGAAAATCACCAGGTGTTTCAGCGGGTCGTTTTTAACGCATGACAGCAGGTTGCGGAGCCCGGACACCTTGGTGCCGTAAACCATATCGAACTGTGATGGGCTTTTGTCGACGATCAACCGGTCTTCGATGACGCCCGCTCCGTGAACGATGGCCGTGACAGGGCCCAAGCTGCTGCGAACCGTCTCCAGCGCTTCGGCGACCCGATCATGTTCGCGAACATCCACAGAAAGATACATGGCTCTTGTCCCGAGGGTTTCCAGCTTTTCCAGGGTGGCCCGCACCTCACGGCTGGCCATGTGCCGTACAAACGATTGTTCTATCTCTTTGGGTGAAGCGCCGTTGTTGTTGAATTCATTTTCCAGAATGGCCCGCTTTATAGCGGCCGTGTCGTCAAGCCCGCGCAGCCAGGCGGGTTCCGCGGCCGGCTGGGGAGACCGTCCCATAAGGGCCATGGCGGCGCCCGTCCGTCCGGCCAGTGCTTCGGCCGCTGCGGCGGTCACCCCCCTTGCGCCTCCGGTAACCACGATGACGTCGCCGGCGTCCAGGTCAAGCCGGGAGGGCTCGCTTTCAATTGCTTCGTGCGGCTGGTTTTGCAGGACCGGTGTGCGGCGTTGAGTCGACGTCAGGCCGATTTCCAGGGGGCCGGAGATTGTCGGTTCCATCAGTTCTTCGGCGACCCTGTCGGCGATCGCGGAAAGGTCCTCCCAGAGGGGGTCGATGTCCAGCGCCCGGCAGGTTACCCCGTGCCACTCGAGGGCGGCGGTCTTTGTCAATCCCGCCAGTCCGCCCATAACAGGGTTGTCGATTTCACGGCCCGCGAATCCGAATGCGCCGTCGAGCCTGGTAATCGTGGCAAACAGGAGGTCGTCGCCCCGGTCACCCCGGTGCTTTTCCCGGCGGTCCGGATTTGCGGCGAAGGACTTTGCCAGTTGAAAAGCGCTTTTTAGAAACACGTCTTCGTCCGCTCGATTTTCGAAACGTTCGGGGGCAGGGATGATCAGGCCGGCGGCATCCGTCAACGTCTGCCCGTCCAGAATCAGTGCGGCAGCATCGTCCCGGGACAGGACACAGGCCGCAACCCCGCGCTCACCGAGTGATGCGACAAGGGCGGCGGCGAATGGGCCGCCGTCGTCGAGTAGGTAAAGCTTGCGCCCGGGCCGGAATCGTAAACGGCGGGTTTGGGAACGCAGTGCGTTCTCGACGGTCACGGTCTTCCAGTCGAGGGCGGGCGCCGGTGATTCGGGAGGACCGGCTTCCTGCGCTTGTTCGTTTACCGGCGGTGCGCTTTCCGACCGCCCGGATGAGCGGCCGGAAGCATCGGTTCCGGTGGTCGGCACCCGTGGGGCTTCACCGCGGTGTTCGTCGCCGGCATCGCCTGACTCGCTGAGATGGGCGGAGATCTGTCCGAGGGTTTTCAGACTGCCCATCAGATCCGGGGTTACCTCCGGAAGGCCGGGCATCCGTTCCTCGAGGGTGGACAGGATTTCCACGCGTTTGATGGAATCGATGCCCAGGTCGGCCTCGACGTCCATGTCCATGCTCAGCATTTCCCGCGGGTAGCCGGTCAGTTCGCTGACCACCTGAATCAGGGTTTGTGATATATCCGTCACTTCGGTGGCGGCGGCGAATTCAGCACTACCGGCACGGGAAAGCACATCGCCGGACGAATACACCGGTTGTGCATCGGAGGCGATTCCCCCGATGTGAGCCGCGATTTGTCCCAGTGTTTTCAAGGCCGCCATTGTCTCCGGCTCCATCGGCGGCAAATCGGGCAACCGTTCTTCGAGGGTGGACAAAATTTCGACGCGTTTGATGGAATCGATGCCCAGGTCGGCCTCGATGTCCATGTCCAAGTTCAGCATTTCCACCGGATAGCCGGTCAGATCACTGACGACGTTCAGCAGGGTGGCAGAGGTTGCATCTGACTGATCGGACTGCCTGATATTGTGCGAGATGGAATGGTCGGGTTCGATCTGCGACGCGCTCGATTCGGTCGCCGGCGCCGCTGCAGGGGCATGCCCGCGCCGGGCTTCGACGATTTTCGCAGGGGGTGCGGGGGGCACCTGGGGCCGTTCATGCACACTGCCCGCATCCGGCACGGTGGCCGCCGGCCGACCGGGTTGTGCGGCCGCGATGCCGAGGGATGCTTCCGCAAGGCGCTGAACGCTTTCCATCATGTGCTGCAGGGTGCGGCCGGAGGCGGCTTGGGTCTCCAGAAATTTCTGGTGGGCTTCTGCGGTTCTGGCCTGGAGCGCCCGCATTGATCTCAGTCCCTCGGTGACTGTCTTGAGGGCACTTTCCACATGGGTAGACGGCGTGGTCTGTATGCCGTTCCTGTCTGTATTTTTCATGGCTGGTATTGAAGGCTTGTTCGGGTTTCTGTTGTTAGTGGTGACTGCCGGTGAAGCCGTGGGCACGGCGTTCTCTCCGGTAAAAATCGAGTGCTTGAGCTGTGGCGGCTTCACGGGTTGCCCGACGGCCGGCGGCCCTTCTGCCGCGGTCCGGACAGGCTTTTTTGACGGCAAGGGGGGATGCGGTGGAACCGTTGATTGCCCGTGTGTCTGGTCAACAGGCTTTTCCGGGCGATAGTTGGCGCCGCTCAGCATGACGGTCATGCGCTGCTTTTCAGGGGCGGCGGCTTTTTCTTCCCAGGCGTCTAGAGAAACGGGACAGCCCGTGACGGCAAGCGTGGACAAGGTGCAGGCCAGATCAATGAGGCCGTACTGTCTTCCACCGGAAGCATCCATGGCAACGGCGTGGAATGACTTCTTGGACAGGATGGTTTTGACAAGGTCGGTGAGGACGCTTTTGGGGCCGACTTCCACAAAGGTCCGGATGCCCGCGGCATGCATATTTTCGATCATGGATGTAAAACGGACCGGGTTTACCATCTGCCGGGCCAGTGTTTTCACGGCCTGTTCAGGTGTGGTTTCATAGGGCCGTCCGGTGCTGTTGGCATAGACCGGTATGCTGCCGGAAACGAATTGCGACCTGCGCACCTCCTGTTCGAAGGGGTGTTGTCCCCCCTGAATCAAGGGGCTGTGAAAGGCCGCCGAAACCGGCAGCCGCATGCCGTGAAGCCCTTTTTCCCTCAAGCGTCCCTCGGCACGTTCGATGCCCTCGATGGGGCCGGAAAGTACGGCCTGTTCGGGGCTGTTGAAATTTGCCAGGACGACATCGGGGACGTTACGGATAAGGTTCTCGATCGTTCCAAGGGGCGCCTTGACAGCCAGCATGGTGCCTTCCGGTCCCTTGCCGGCCGCATCTGCCATCGCCTTTCCGCGTACCGCGGACAGACGCATGAATGTTTGCCGGTCGATAAAACCGGCGGCATGCAGGGCGCTGAGTTCACCGTAGCTGTGACCGCATACGGCATCCGGCTTCAGGCCGAAGCGGCCGAGGATGTCGAACATGGCAAGGCTGATGCTGCCGATAGCGGGCTGGGCGATATCGGTGCGGTTCAGCTGCTGCCGTTCTTTCGATTGCGACCTTGAAAAGGGCCGTGGAAAAATGGCGTCACTGACAGCACTGCCGGCATCCATGAGGCTGTCGGCCAGTTCGAGGGCTTCCAGCCCTTCGGGAAAGATAGCGCACAAGTCGCGGCCCATGCCCTGATATTGGCTGCCCTGACCGGGAAAGATGAAAGCGAGGTCACCGGGACACCGGCCCTGCATGTAAAAAATCTGTTTCTCGAGGTGGACTTTCCGGCTGGTTTCGGGACGGTCGATAGCGGCCGCAGCCTGCTTCAGCATCGCTTTGAGACTGTCCCTGTCAACTGCCGGATCTGCGGTCAGTTCGTGAACAAAGGCGAGGCGCAGGGGGGCGTTGGCGGAGAATCGGTTCCGGGTGGCAGCGGCCAGCCGATTGATGTCGAGCCGATGGACGGGCCCGGCATCCACACGGCGCTGCATTTCCGCAAGGCCTTTTTTAAGGTTGTCCTTGTTTTGCGCCGAAAAGGCGAAAATTTCCACCGATCCATCCCAGGACACATCTTTTTTACGGCTGCCGTATTCCTCGAGCACCAGATGAAAGTTGCTGCCGCCGAAACCGAAGGAACTCACGCCGGCGCGCCGCGGGTGTTCCCGATGGGCCAGCCAGGGTCGGTTCTCCGAATTGATGAAGAAGGGCGAGTCTTCGATGTCCAGGTCGGGGTCCGGGGCAACGGCCTTCAGGGTAGGGGGCAGCACCTTGTTTTTTAGGGCCAGTGCCGCCTTGATGATCCCGGCGGCACCGGCTGCCGCTTTGGTGTGGCCGATCATCGATTTGACGGAACCGACAGCGATGGGGCTGTTTCCGGCAATCGCGCCGAATGCCGTTTTCAGCGCGTTCAGTTCGACTTTGTCCCCCACACGGGTGCCGGTGCCGTGGGCTTCCACAAGGCCGACGGTGGCCGGTTCAACGCCTGCATTTTCATAGGCCCTGCGGAGGGCCTTGGCCTGTCCTTCGGCATTCGGGGCGTAAATGCTTTGCGACTTTCCGTCGCTGGAACTGCCCATGCCCTTGATAACGGCGTAGATGTTGTCGCCATCCTGTTCGGCCCGGTCGAGGCTTTTCAACACGAGCATGCCGAGGCCTTCCCCCAGAACCGTGCCGTCCGCATCTTTCGAAAAAGGACGGATGTCGCCGGTTTTGGAAAGGATCATGGTTTTCGAAAAGCACATGTGCATGAAGATGTCGTTGATGGTGTCCACGCCGCCGGTAACCACCATGTCACTGCTGCCGGACTGCAGTTCCAGCATGGCTAAGTGGACGGCGCTCATGGAACTCGCGCAGGCGGCATCCACGACGCAGTTTGTTCCGCCAAGGTCGAGGCGGTTGCAGATCCTTCCGGCAACGACATTTCCCAAAAGCCCCGGAAAAGAGTTTTCCTGCCAGGGAACATAGGCGTCGGCAATGCGTTGAACAATATTTTCGACCGATCCCGGGTCGAGTCCCTCCTTTTGCATAGCGTCCCGCCAAATAGGGTGCCCCAGCCTGGAACCCAGAGGAATAACCATTTCCTGGGTCCCGGTGACCCCTAGTACGACACTGGTGCGATCACGGTCGAACTCGCGTCCCGAATGGCCATAGCCGGCGTCCAGGAGGGCGTCCCTGGCGGTTACGAGCGCCAGGAGTTGGGAGGTGTCGGTGGCTTCAATCGTAGCGGGGGGAATGCCGAACTCGGACGGGTCGAAGGCGATGTGAGGCAAGAAACCGCCGCGTCGGCAATAAACCAGATCGGCTTTCCCGGGTTCCTGACTGAAGTAGGCCTCCGTGGACCAGTGCGTATCGGGGATGTCGCCGATGGCGTCTCTGCCGCGGGACAGAAGCTGCCAGAACGCCTTGAGTCCCGGGGACCGGGGGAAGAGACACCCCATCCCGATAATGGCGATGGGCATGTTTTGTATATGATTCGAATCGGTTTCGTTTTTAGGCATCATTCTTTCCAAGCCTGCCGCATGCGTTGCGGCGTTTTTCCAATTCCGGAACAGGGAACCGCTTTAAATTTTAATATATATATCACAAACAGCGTGTGATCAAGGATTAGGTAAAAATTTAAAGTTGTCAAATTGATATAACAACTATATAATCACACAGGTTTCAAATAGATGCAGTCAGATGAAAATATGTTTATTTGGATCATCCTCAATAGTTGAAACGCTCAGTTGAGCCGTATACACCCCTTGAACTGCATGGCGGTTGGCTGAAAAATGGTAACCTTTTATTCAAACCGGGATATCAGCGAACGGCTTGGGATCCGTTTGACCAAGTGGAAACGCTGGTCGCGTGAATTTTTACCGCCGGACCCCCTGGGTGGCCTGCGCTCTGGTTATGCGCGTCAATACAGTATCGATCAGGCGTTTATCGTGTTTCTCGGCGGACACCTCGTGGCGGATATGCATTTTTCGATACCGGAGGCCAAAAAGATCGCTGCGGATTTGGCCGGCTGGTTCGAAAAACAGGGACCCCTGGTCGACCGCTCCGGAAATGGGTCGCAAGCAAATTCATCCCATCCATGGCCCAAAGACACGGCGGTCACCATATACAGACGCGCTCCTAAGGACCTACATCAGGCTCAAACCGACAGCGGCTTTTTTTACGTCCAAAGGACGTGTCTGGCCGACGAAGGCTTTGAAAAGGGCGGGCCCCGTGTCCGCAGGGAAACCTATCGTGAAGAGGTGATACCGTCCGCATCGGGAGCGGTGCCCGGCGATGCAGGAGAAACCCTTGAAAAAATAGACGGGCGCATATTGTATGCGAGCCAGTTGAGGAACCGCTTCGTAAACAAGTTGCTGGGTACTGCCCCGGCGTGAGGCTGCAATGCCAACACAACCTGTCAAATGGGTTTGCTGAATCAGCGGCCTCAGGCAGAGCCTTCCAGTATGAGGAAAACCCCTCGAAGGGGCCTGCGCTGCCGTCGGCGCCGATTTGTTACAAGATTTTTTTCTCTGTTTTTTATATTTCTGTTGAGCAGATATGATACCGGCAAAGGCAAGCAACCCGAGGAACCCGCTAACCCAATGAACTCAATGAACCCGTCGACCCACGTTGGGCCTTACGTGGTGCCCATCAGTTTGCGAATCTCAGACAGGGGTTTGGGCGGGTAGTCCAGCGCATGTCGCGGCAGGGCGACCCCCTGCATCGTCAGCTGGCTCGCCCGAAGGAGTGTGGCGGCCCCCAGCATGAGATTCATGGCGACTTCCGCGGTATGGCGGTTGTCCGTTCGTTCGAGAAGGGTCCCTTTCGTCCAGGCGTTGAAGGCCCCGATGGAGGGGCCGCACCATACCTGATAGTCCATTTGACGCGTCGGCTCACCGCTGTTGGCCCAATTCGACGACTGGCCCAGATACGATCGGAACACGAGCGCCATTTTGTGCCGGGGATCGGCGGCCGCTTTTTCAATCTGGGACGGATCGCGGGTCTCGAAAAAGCGACGGGTCCGGCGCCATTGCTCGTCGAAGGAGCATCGGAAGTAATCACGTTCCAGAGCCATGCGTTCCTTTTCAGGAATCGATGCATAATTGGGGTGGCGTGTATATAGGTCATACAGTTTTGCCGCCTTCAGGGGAAACATGGTACCTCTTTTCAACACCTGGACCTTGACACCCATTTCAAACATGTCCGCCGCGGGAGCCATGGCGACATCCGCCTGACCGGCTTCGGCCAGCATTTTTCTGACCGTGTCCGATGTACCCGCCTCGACACAGGCCTGATTGATGCTGCCGGTCAGCACATAGGCCGCCCCCATGGAAAAGGCGGCCGCCGCGGCACTGGGTGTGGCGATGCCGCCGCCGAGGCCCACATGCAGGGGCGTTGTGAACCCGTGCTTATCGGCCATCTGATTGCGCAGCGCAAGAATGGTCGGCAGGAGCGTCAAGGCCGGGCGATTGTCGGTGTGCCCACCGGAGTCGGCCTCGGCCGTAACGATGTCGGCCATGGGCACGAAAGGCGACAGATCCGCTTCCGTTCTGGAAATAAGCCCCTGCTCCACCAGGCGGTCTACTATTTTTACCGGCGGAGGCGAGAAGAATCTTCGGGCGACCTCTTCACGGGATATTTTCCCCACGATACGGTTGGGGCAGACGACGGTGCCGGAAGGGTCACGGTGGATGCCTTTTAAACGGTAGTACACGAGTGGCGGCGTCAAATCCATATAAGCGGATGCACTGATCAGTTTTATGCCGTGGTCCAGATAGAGTTCCACCGTCTTGAATTCGAGTTCCGGGTCCCCGGGGCTGTGGATGAGGTTGAAGCCGTAGGGCATGTTTTCCCCGCGGCGTTTGAGCTCGACGGCAGCCTGTTCGATGGCGGTAACGTCGAGGCCTGCGGCGCCGAAGAAACCGATCGCGCCTGCGCGTCCGGCCGCTTCCACCATATCCACCGATGTGATGGCATTGGCCATGGCGCCGACAACGTAGGCGTAGCGCACCCCCAGGGCCGCTTTGAGATCGGGATCCCCCAGAGATTCCGGCGTCAGGGGAGGGACGACGGCCACTAGCGGCTGTGCCGTTTCAGGCCGTTCCAGGGGTGAAAGATGAACATTGCCGTGGTGCGCGATGTGGATACCGCCGTTCTGCTCGATCAGATAGACCGGCTCACGGACCTCCTGAAGGGCTGCGGCAATGATCTTTTCATAGGGCTCCGGCCTGATGTCGCCGCCATCCCAGTATCCCAATATGGTGTGATGACCCATGTAAAATATAGAGACCTTATCCTTAGCTATTAAACATTACGGTTCGAGGTTTTCCAACGTTAAGCCAACGGCAAGATGCCTTTCAAGGATAAACGCCCTGCAGGACAGATGCATGGCGTTTATCCTCTGGGGTGAAATCTTGCATGCATCTTTTTTAGATGGCTGCGGGCAACGTGCGTATATATCTGTGTCGTCGAAATGTCAACATGGCCCAGCATAACCTGTACGACCCTGAGATCGGCGCCCCCTTCTAACAGGTGACTGGCGAAGGAGTGGCGCAGCGTGTGCGGGGTGATGTTTTTGGCAATGCCCGCCTTAAGTGCATATTTTTTCAAAAGCTTCCAGAACCCTTGACGGGTCATGGGCCTGCCGGCTCTGGCGACAAAGAGGTACGCACTGCTGTATGTCTTCAAAAGCACGGGCCGGGCATGTTCCGTGTAGCGCCGGAGACTTTCGCCTGCATAACGGCCGAAAGGCACGACGCGCTCCTTTGAACCTTTTCCGAAGACGCGGGTGAATCCCGCTTCGAGGTTGACATCCTGGAGTTTCAGGCCGGTCAGTTCCGAAACCCTCAACCCGGCGGCGTACATGAGCTCGATCATGGCCGCGTCCCGGATCCCGACAGGTCTTTCCCTGTCGGGCGCGCTCAGGAGGGATTCGACCTCGCGCAAGGACAATACATCCGGCAGTTTCTGCCCCCGTTTGGGAAGTTCCACCACCTGGGTAGGGTTGCTTTCAATTATTTTCTCCTGTCTCAGAAACCTGAAAAATCCCCTGATGGTGACCAGGTGCCGTGCCCGCGAACCGGTTCCCAGACCGGAAGCCCGCAGGTGTATGAGGTATTGCAGGACTACCGCCGTGTCGACGGCGGCTATGGTGTCGACTTTCGCTTCACTTTTCAGATATGACAAAAACCTGGCCATGTCCCGGCTGTAGGATTCGATGGTTTTTTCGGCCAGGCCTTTTTCGACGAGGATATAATTGAAATAGCGGTCGACGAGTTGGTCGAGAGAAGGTGGCATGACAACCTTTTCCAATCGAATGAAATAATAGTAGATGCCTTGGCCCATAGGACCAGGATTTCAATACACGATTAAAGTCGGATGATGCCGGAATCCGGCATCGTCGATCACTCAAACCCAGTCCGAGCTAAGGCCAAAGAAAGTTCTTTCTCCGTTGACGGTCGCCCTTCGATCGGGTCACGAGGAAAGCTCGATTTCCAAATCCAGGCGGTTCAACACTTCAGCCTCTTTTTTTCGGACGACTACCTGGTTTTCAAGACGGACGCCGCCCCATCCCGGCACATAAATGCCCGGCTCCACAGTGACCAGTGCGCATTCATCCAGAGCCGAGTCCCTCAACGGGCTCAAACGGGGGCCTTCATGGATGGCCAATCCGGTTCCATGCCCCAGGGCGTGGCCGAACTTTCCTTTGAAACCATTTTTTTCGATGTAGTCGCGTGCGACGCTGTCTACCTGCTTGGTGCTGGCACCGGCGCGGATCGCCTGAATGGCCATCTGTTGGGCCTGTCTGACGGTATCGAAAACCCGGCGGAATTCGTCGGAGGCGGCGCCTAAAATCAGGGTCCTGGATGTGTCGGAGCAGTAGCCGTCTACGCGGGCGCCCCAGTCGAACAGGATCGGCTCGCCGACCTGTATGGCACGATCGGTGGGGACCGCATGGGGCAGGGCGCTGTTGGGGCCTGCCGCAACGATCGTCGGGAAAGAGAGGCTGTCGGCACCGGCTTGGCGCATGCTTTTTTCCAACAGCCAGGCGACCTCTTTTTCCGTCATGCCCGGCCGCAACAGTGAAATGGTTTCCATGAAAGCGGATTCGGCAACGGCAAGCGCCTTGCGGGTGGCTTCGATTTCGACCTGCTGTTTGACCACCCGGAGTTCTTCCACGATGTTTTCGGTGGGCGTCAGTTCCACGAGGCTATGCGCCTTTTCCAGGGCCCGCCGGAACTCATCGAACTGTTTGAAGGAAACCCGGCGGCTTTCGAATCCCATCTTCCGGATTTTCAGCTTTGCGGCAATTTCGGCCAGCGCTTTGGCCGGGCTCTCTCTGTAGCAGAAAATCGTGCAGTCGCCGGCTTCCTTTTCAGCCTGCAGGAGATAGCGCGAGTCCGTCGCCAGCAACGCATCGTCAGCAGTGACGAACAGGAAACCGGCCGATTCGTCGAACTGGCCGTCTTCACCGGTAAAACCACTCAGGTAGCGACGGTTTTCCGCTACCGACACCATCAAACTACCCAACGCTTTTTGGGCCAGCTTCTTTCTCAAAGCCTCCCTTCTTGTCTGCATGAGTGTATGCACCCCGAACCTCCTTGATACCGTACCGATACTGGTGTTGACTTTTTAACATTCTTATAGCTAATATAAATGCCGAATTCAATTTCAAATTTCCGCACAGAGGGCCGGTGCGGGATGCCTTCGTCACTGGAAAGATGCAACAGGAACCCTTGATGCTCAACCTGCTGAAAAAAATCTTCAGGCTCAATCCGGTTACGCTCACCGTCATTCTTATCGCTCTCGGCATCCTGCTCTATCTGATCGAAATACCTTTCCTGGAACTCGTGGAGTTGAAAACCGTAGACCTGCGGTTTGCCGGGAGGAAAAACGTTTCTCAAAATTCCAAGGTCGTTTTAGCGGTCATAGATGAAAAAAGCGTCGACCGTGAGGGGAAATGGGTCTGGCCGCGGTCGAAAATCGCCGACCTCGTAACGAAGTTGTCCGATGCCGGCGCCGAGGTAATCGCCCTGGACCTCGTGATGTCCGAGCCCGATGAAAAAAGTGTGGTGAGCACCATTGCCGGGATCGAACGCAACCTGACGAATCTGGATGCCGACAACAAGGCATATCTGGAAAAACTGAAAAAGAGCTCCGACAACGACCGACTGCTGGCCGACGCCATCCTTGGATCCAAAGCCAAGGTCGTGCTGGGTTACTTTTTTCAGATGGAAAAAGAACACAGCGGAGACGAAGACGAGGCGCTGGCGCGAGAGGAGGCACACAGTATTCGCAGCTCCCGTTACGGCATTACGCGTTACCTCAGCGGATCGGCGATGCAGGCGCCTCTTTTTAAAGCCATGGTTGCCAACGGGAATATTCCTTCCATCGCATCGACCACCGAGTACAGCGGTTATTTCAACATGTTTCCGGATATCGACGGGGTCGTGCGCTGGATACCGGCCGTCATCAGCTACCGGGACGAGACGTATGCCCCGCTTTCGCTGATGACGGTGAGCGCTCTTCTCGGCGAGCGCCCTCGGCTGATGGTGGCGGATTACGGCGTCGAAAAGGTCGAAATCGGCCCATACGCTATTCCGACGGATGAACTGGGGCGCATCATGATCAACTACCGGGGCGACGCCAAAACCTTCCGGCACATATCGATCACCGACATCCTGAACGGAGAGGTCCCGGCGGATGTTTTCAGTGGCAAAATCGTCATGGTGGGCGCCACGGCCGTGGGTATCTACGACATGCGTGTGACCCCGTTTTCGAGTGTTTTCCCGGGGGTAGAAATCCATGCCAATATCGTTGACAGCGTGCTTTCGAGAGACTTCCTTTTTCAACCCGCCTGGGCGGGCGTCTTCGACATCGCGGTGATCGTGCTTGCCGGCGCAATCCTCGGCTTCGTCCTGCCCAGGGTAAGCGTGTTCCCGGGCATTGCAACGGCCGGCCTGCTCTTTTTCGGACACATGTATTTCTGCCGTTATATCTTCAACGCCCGCGGATGGATCCTCAACATGGTCTATCCCCTGATGGTCATATTGGCGGTGTACATCGGCATCACGGCCTACAAATACCTGGTGGAATCACGGCAAAAACGCTTTATCCGCAATGCCTTTTCCACCTATCTGGCTCCGACGGTCGTCAAGAAGCTCATCGATTCGCCCGAGACCCTGGAATTGGGGGGGGAGGAGCGGGATATCACGGCATTTTTCTCGGATGTCCAAGGGTTCACGAGCATTTCCGAAAAATTGACGCCGGCCGAGTTGGTGGAGCTGCTGAACGAGTTCCTGACCGAAATGACGGACATCATCCTGCAGCATGAAGGCACCGTGGACAAGTTCGAAGGAGACGCCATCATTGCCTTCTTCGGAGCGCCCAACGAGCTGGGAAACCAGGCGGAAACGGCGGCAATAACCTGTGTCCATATGCAGAAACGCCTGCATGAACTGCGTCTGAAATGGAAGAGCGAAGGGCGTCCGGAACTGAAAATGCGGATAGGGTTGTGCACCGGGCCCGCCGTTGTCGGGAACATGGGTTCCAGAAATCGAATGGACTACACCATGATGGGAGACACGGTCAACACCGCCGCCCGGCTCGAAGGGGTGAACAAGGTTTACGGCATCTACTCCCTGGTCTGTGAACAAACGTTCAAGCGGGCCGGCGACCGGGTGGTCGGCCGCGAAATTGACGCCATCAACGTTGTGGGCAAGAAGGAACCCGTCGTGGTCTACCAGCTTCTTGGTTTTCCCGAAGAGACGGATGAAAAAATACGGGGCACGATCCAACACTACGCGGCCGGGCTCCAAAACTACCGGCAGATGCGGTGGGATGACGCCCTCGCGTGTTTCCAGGCCGCCCTGGAAATTAGCCCCGATGACGGCCCCAGTATGACCATGGCCGGACGCTGCAGGGAATACCGCCAAAATCCGCCTGCGGCCGGCTGGAACGGTTCCTACACCATGAAAACGAAATAACAGGTAATCGAACATGGGCATAGTTAAAAGACATCCCGCGCTGTTTTTCGGCTTGGGCCTTACGGCTCTGTTTCTGATTTTCTGGTTCGTGCGGCTGCCGTTCATAGATGTTCTGGATCTGAAGGTTTACGACATCATGATGAAATTCAGGGGGCAGGCCGACAGTCCCAGCAACATCGTCATGGTCGATATCGACGACGCCTCCATAGAGAAACTCGGCAGGTGGCCCTGGCCACGCTCCCTGATTGCCAAAGGTGTCGAAAGAATCAATGCCGGCCATCCGAAAGTTATCGGGCTTAATTTGCTTCTGACAGAGCCGGAGACCAGCCCCGGTCTCGAGGAGTTGGTTAAACTCGAAGAGATGCTTGAAGGGAAGCCGGAAAAGGAGGAGGGAACTGCCAATGCCCGCCTGCTCGGGGCCATAGGGGAAGCCAAGGCGAGGCTGGACCATGACAAAATGCTCACCGCGGCCATGGCCGCTTCGGGAAATGTGATCCTGCCGTTTTTCTTCAAGGAGGCCGCGGTCACCAGGGAGGAAACCGTTGAACCCGGCGATCCGATCATGTCCGCCTCCATTCAGAATGTCCATAGAGAGCAGGGTGTCCCGGTGCCGCGCGGCGACGACATCGTGCTACCGATCGACCCGTTTTTAGAGGCCGCGGCCGGTATCGGACATTTCAACCTGTCCTACGACATGGACGGCACCGCCCGAAAGGAACGCCTGGTTTACGAGTTCGGCGGATTGTATTTTCCTTCTTACACCCTGAGACTCGCCGCCTATTATCTGAATGTCGGATTGGAGGAAGTGAACGCCGATTTGGGCACGTCCGTGAACCTGGGCTCCCTGGTGGAGATTCCCACCACGTTCTATTCGGAGCTGCTGGTCAGTTTCAAGGGCCCCCGGGGTTCGTTCAAACGCTTCTCTTACGTTGACGTCATCGACGACAAAATTCCAACCACCGTCTTCAAAGACAAGCTCGTGTTGGTGAGCCCCTCGGCGGCCGGTATCATGAATCCGCTGAGCACCCCGACAGACCCGACCATGCCTGTTGGCGAGTTCACCGCCCAGACCATATGGGCCATGCTCAACAAGCAGTTCGTCCAAAAGCCGCTGTGGTCCGATATGCTCGAGCTGCTGCTTATTGTGCTGCTGGGAATCGTCATCGCCGTTATTCTGCCTCGCATGAAAGCCGTTGTTGCCGGGTCTGTTTTTATCGCGATTCTGCTCATTTTTATGTTGGGCGACATCTACCTGTTTGTCGCCAGGGGCATGTGGGTGCCGTCCGTGTATCCACTGCTCGAGATCATCATCGGTTATATCGGGGTGGTCAGCCTGGGTTATTTTGCCACAGAGGCATCCAAGGAGAAAGTGGAAGGCGAGTCTGCCGAAACCAACCGCATGCTCGGGTTGAGTTTTCAAAGCCAGGGAATGCTCGACATGGCTTTCGACAAGTTCCGACGGGTACCGGTAAACGATGAAATGAAGGATATCCTCTACAATCTTGGACTGGACTACGAAAGAAAACGCCAGTTCAACAAAGCTGCTTCCGTGTATGAATACATTGAAGGAGCCGACAAGCATTTCAAGGATGTCGTCGGAAGAAAAATGAAGCTCATGCAGGCCAGCGAAACCATGATGTTCGGCGACCGATTTCTTGCCGGCAGCGGCGAACGCGACATGCTCGATACCGGAAGCGAAATAAAGCCAACCCTGGGCCGTTATGAAGTCGAGAAGCAACTGGGCAAGGGAGCCATGGGCATAGTGTATCTTGGCAAAGACCCGCGCATCAACAGGACCACGGCTATAAAGACCTTTCGCTTCACCGATGATTTCCAAGAGAGCGAGATAGCTGAGCTGAAGGAGAAGTTTTTCAGGGAGGCCGAAAGTGCAGGGACGCTTTCGCATCCGAATATCGTCACCATTTACGACGCCGGCGATGAACAGGATCTGGCCTACATTGCCATGGAATACCTGGAAGGGGAGGATTTGCAAAAATACATCAAGAGGGACAACCTGCTTCCCATGCGCAAGGTTATCTCTTACGTCGCCGACATCGCCGACGGCCTCGACTATGCCCATAAACGTGGTATCGTCCACCGGGACATCAAACCGGCCAACGTAATGCTGCTCAAGAACGGCATGGTCAAAATCACCGACTTCGGCATCGCCAGAATCACGGCCACATCACAGACCCGGACGGGTGTGGTCAAGGGCACGCCGTATTACATGTCGCCGGAACAGTTTTCCGGCAAGAAGGTCGACGGAAGATCAGATATTTTTTCGCTGGGGGTCATGATGTACCAGCTGTTGACGGCTACCCTCCCGTTCTACGCCGACAACCCGGCTGCGTTGATGCACAAGATCATGAATGCACCTCATCCGGACCCGAGGAAGGTCAACCCCAAGATCGTAAAACCGCTGGTGCTGATTCTGGACAAGGCGCTGGCCAAGGACAGGGAAAAGCGGTACCAGACGGCGGCCCGTATGTGTTCACATCTGCGGCAGTTAGGTAACAAAATCGACCAGGTGACGGCTCGGCAAAAAGCGCGGTCCCACCCTGCCGGACCTTGACCAGGGAGCGGTTTTATTATACCCTAAACACGGGCTAACTAGCATCTAACAGGACTTATATGTACGTCATTGAATCGGCCGGTCTGACAGACATCGGAAGGTATCGAAAAAACAACGAAGACGCTTTGTTTCTGGATGATAACCAGCAACTCTATGTGGTTGCCGACGGCATGGGTGGTCACCAGGCCGGGGAGATCGCCAGTGGCATCGTTGTTGAAACCCTGTGGGACTACATCAAACGCTTCGAAAGCGGCGAGGGTGATGTAGAAGAACTCGAAGACCAGGACGAGTCGCTGTCCAAAGAAGCCAACCGGCTGCTGGCGGGCATTTATCTGGCCAACAAAAGTGTTTATCATACAGCCCAGGAGAAAGAAGACTACCGCGGTATGGGGTCGACCGTATCATCGGTGTATTTTACGGAGAATACGCTGATCGCCGCCAATGTGGGAGACAGTCCCATCTACCTTGTTCACGACGGGAGCATCGAAATGCTCTCCGTTCAGCATACGGTGCTTGCGGAACAGGCCGCCATGGACCCTCAGGGAGCCGATCAACTGGCGGACGAGTTCAGACACATGCTGACGCGTGCCATCGGCGTGGACGAAAACGTAAAAGCAGATATTTCCGAAATCCAGTGTTTCCAAGGCGACATTCTGGTCATCGGCTCCGACGGCCTGACGGAAGCGATCGAAAAGGAAGAGATCCACGACGTGGTGAAAAGGGAAAAACCGGAAAATGCCTGCCGTACGCTCGTAGACCTGGCCAACGAAAGAGGCGGGAGAGACAACATTACGGTAATTGTGCTTAAGGTCAAGAAAACCAATATAAGACCGGGTGGTTTTTTTCGATTCCTGTCAAAAATTTTCAGATAACCAGATAACCGTAAAGAGGACTCCATCATGCCGGTGCTGACACTCAAATTCAAAGACACCAAAATCAATGACTACAGGCTGCAGGAGGGCGGCAATCTGACCATCGGACGCAGGGACGCTAACAACATCGTTATCGAAAACCTCGCCGTTTCCGGCTTCCATGCCAAGATCGACTCCATCGACAAGGGGTATCTGCTCACCGATCTCAAAAGCAAAAACGGGACGTTCGTAAACGGACAACTCGTCGCGTCGCACTGGCTGGGCCACGGTGATACGATCAATATAGGCAAACATACGCTGCTGTTCATTTTCGAAGATGGGGAGGAAAGAAGCTCCGCCTCCGGCTCCATGGACAAGACCATGGTGATGGACACCGACAAGTACAGGGATATGTTGTCCAAAAGTTCCTCCAACGCTGCCGGACAGCTGCGGCAAAGCGAATCCAACGGTGTGCTTTCTTTTCTTTCCGGAGATCTAAAAGAGTACGAAATCAAGAAAAAGCTTGTCAAAATCGGAAAAGACAACTCTTCAGACATCATCGTCGGCGGACTGATGACGGGAAAGACGGCCGCCACCATAAGCAAACGTCCCAAGGGCTACTACCTCAGCTACGTCGGCGGCATGGCCAAACCGAAGGTGAACAACGAGGTCGTCAGGGAGTCGGTGCTGCTCAAGGAGTTTGACACGATCGAAATCGGATCCTTAAAAGCCCAGTTCGTATTCAAGTCGTGAATGCCCCTATCGAAATGACAAGAACCAAAGCGAGAGGGGAACCGACTGCAACATCACGCTGACGTTCGCGGAGCGCCACCGGTGAACGACGGCGTGATTGCTTTAAGGAGTACATCTTGGATATCAACACGCACCTAGCCATCGACCGTAGGCTCTGCGGCACACCCGTTGCGATAGACACCCGTTATGCCCGTGTGGAAATGGCCCTTACCGAGGAGATGACCGCCGATGCGGCCGGCCTGGTGCACGGCGGATTCATCTTCGGCCTGGCCGACTATGCCGCCATGCTGGCTGTCAATGACCCCAATGTCGTCCTGGGTGGAGCCGATGTGACTTTTTTAAAGCCGGTGGCCATCGAAGAAAGGGTTGTCGCCGAAGCATCCGTTGAAGATGTGAAAGGCAAAAAGCATGTGGTGCACGTCATGGTGAAGCGTGAAACCGAGACAGTTTTTCGAGGTGTCTTCACCTGCTTTGTGCTGGAAAAGCATGTCCTGGAATAAAATCGCGTGTCACGATTTTATGAAACGCGACTTCGTCGCTACAGAAAATATACGGTTTTAGATTGAAGTTGCCCTGACCAAAATCATAGGAGGTAGTGGGCGTGAAGAAAAAAGTGGGTGTTTTGTTGTCCGGTTGCGGTGTGTTCGACGGTTCAGAGATACACGAATCCGTGCTGACCCTTCTGTACCTCGACCGTGCCGGCGTTGAAACCATCTGTATGGCTCCCGATATGGAGCAGATGCACGTCGTCAATCATCTGACCCAGGAGGAAACCGGCGAGCGTCGCAACGTGCTGGTGGAGTCCGCCCGGATTGCGCGGGGAAATATCGTGGATGTCGGAGACGTCAAGGCCGAAACCTTGGACGCCTTGATCATTCCCGGCGGATTCGGCGCCGCAAAAAATCTGAGTGACTTTGCCGTCAAGGGCGCCCAGGCGGCCGTCGTGCCCGAGGTGGCCGAGATCATATCTGCAGTCGTCACCGCGGGAAAACCGGTCGGGGCCATGTGCATAGCGCCCGCCACACTGACCAAGGCGCTGGCATCCCATCACCCGAGTGTCACCATCGGCAACGACCCGGACACGGCCCTGGCCATCGAGGAAATGGGAGGCGAACATCGTGCCTGCACGGTGGAGATGATTCATCGCGACCAAAATAACCGTCTGGTCACCACCCCGGCGTACATGCTGGGACCGGGCATCAAAGATATAGCCGTAGGCATCGAAAAGCTGGTGAACGAAGTGGTGGGCATGATCGGCGAGAAATGATTGAAAATGCCCGGACTGACCATTCACTGCAGCAACCGTCTGGAAGTGCTTTTGCAAACGCTCGCCCGGGAGATTGAACGCCCCCTCGATTCCGTTTTTTCGCCGGAGGTTGTCGTAACCCAGAGCCCGGGAATGGCGCGTTGGATTGCCATGGAACTGGCGCAAATACATCGCATCAGCGCCAATCTGGCATTCCCTTTTCCCAACGCATTCCTGAAAATGTTGTGTGAAAAGCTTTCCCTCGCGTCGCCTCTGGAAGATCCGTTCGAACCGGCTGTCCTGACCTTCCGGGTCATGCAAAAACTGCCCGATTGCCTGGACCGCAAGGGATATGACGTCCTGCGAAGCTACCTGGGAGGAGACACGCGCCACATCAGACTGCTGCAGCTGTCCAGGGAAATAGCACACCTGTACGATCAGTATTTGGTCTTTCGTCCGGAGATCGTCCTGGAATGGGAACACGGAAGTAACGAGGTGCCCAACGGGCACTCCTGGCAGGCCGACCTGTGGCGCGAGGTCGTGTCGGGCTGTGAAAACATGCACCGAATAAGCATGCACACCGGCCTCATCGCCAGGCTCCGCAATGGGCCGTCCGCCGTCGAACACCTACCGGAGAGGGTTTCCA
The DNA here is from genome assembly GCA_022340465.1 of Deltaproteobacteria bacterium. Classification (NCBI taxonomy): domain Bacteria; kingdom Pseudomonadati; phylum Myxococcota; class Myxococcia; species Deltaproteobacteria bacterium. The sequence goes on from JAJDNW010000008.1 coordinate 58,825, forward strand.
TTTTCGGCGTTTCGTATCTGCCCGCCTTCCACCTGCAGATACTGGCCGCCCTGGCCGATACGATCCCGGTCGACTGGTACCTGTTGAGCCCGTGCCGGCAATACTGGGGGGATGTGGTCACCGATCGTGACATCAGGAGAATAAAGGAAACGTACGCCCGCAAAACCGGTGCCGACACCTACCTTCATCTCGACAAAGGCAACTCGCTGCTGGCATCCATGGGCACCCAGGGCCGCGATTTTCTGAACATGATCGCGGAGCTGGGCTGCGATATCAAAGAGGAATACCTTCCACCCGAAAGGAGCAGCCTGCTGACAAGCGTTCAGGCCGATATCCTGGACATGCTGGATGCTCCGAAAACGGTTGCAAACGACCGGACGGTCGCGGGGGCTGACGGTTCCATCGAAATTCATGCCTGCCACAGCATCATGCGCGAAATCGAAGTCCTCCATGACAATCTTCTGCAGATGTTTCACCTGGACCCGCAACTGCACCCCCGGGACATTCTGGTGATGACGCCGGACATCGATGCGTACGCCCCTTTTATCCAGGCGGTGTTCGAACGGTCGATCGACGGGGAACCAACGATTCCCTTCAGTCTGGCCGACCGGTCGTTCATCAACCAGGACAGGGTGTCCGATGCCTTTTTCGCCGTTCTCGACATGGCCGACAGCCGAATGGAGGCTGAAAGGGTCACCGGTTTTCTCGATCGCGACATCATCCGCGATACATTCAATCTGAGCGAACAGGACGTGGCCACGATCGGTGAATGGGTTCAGGATCTCAACGTCCGCTGGGGGCTGGATGGGGCCGATCGGCAGACGCACGGTTTGCCGTATTTCGAAGAAAATTCATGGAAAAGCGGCATCGACCGCCTTTTGCTGGGTTATGCCATGGCGGAACGGGACGGGCAGATGTTCCACGGCATACTCCCCTTCGACGACATGGAAGGAGACCGTGCCCGCATTCTGGGAAATTTCCTGGAATACGTCAGCTGCCTCATGGCGGTCATCGAGGATTTGAAAAAGCCAAAAACGCTGGAGGGTTGGGCGACGACCACGGGCAAAATCATCGACCGCATGTTTTCGACGGATGCGGCATCGGAGAAGGAGGTGCTCCGGTTGAAGGCACTGGTGGCCGATCTGAAACGGGTTCAGCTTATATCGAAGTACGATGGCGCTCTGGCCCTGGATGCCCTGGTGTACCTTTTGCGGCATGCCATGCAGAACGTTCCCTTCGGTTCGGGATTTTTGTCCGGCAGCGTCACTTTTTGCGCCATGCTGCCCATGCGCAGTATCCCTTTCAAGGTCATCTGCCTCATAGGCATGCATGGAAACGCCTTTCCGAGGGAGGGCGGCAAGCCCGGGTTCGACATGATGGCGTCGCACCCCAGGCGTGGCGACCGTTCACGCAGAAACGACGACAAATATCTTTTTCTGGAAGCCCTGATTTCAGCCAGAAAAAAGCTTTACATCAGCTTCATAGGGAGAGACATTCAGGACAATTCCCCGTTGGCTCCATCGGTGCTGGCGAGTGAATTGATGGACTATCTAACCGCGGGGTACGGCGTTGCGGTCGAAAATATCGTTCGGGAGCACCCGCTCCAGGCCTTTTCCCAGGACTATTTCAGGGTGACGTCGGATCTGTTCAGCTACTCCCAGGAGAACTTTGCCGCGGCTATGGCATCGCACCGTCCCGAAGCGATGCCCAAGGTCCCGCCGCCCCCCTCATTGCCGGTACCCGGCGATACCTTCAAAACGATGGATGCCGACACGTTGGGGCTGTTTTTCAGCAACCCGGTCAAGTTTTTCATGCAAAAGCGCATCGGGCTGTTTCTCGAACCGGACGACAAGAGTGCCGAAGACCGGGAACACTTTCGGCTGGAAGGTCTGGGCGCGTACAGGGCGGGGCTGGATTCTTTAAACTGGGTCAACAAGGGGCGGCCCCTGACGGATCTCAAGGCGGTTTTCAAGGCCAGAGGCGTGTTGCCGCCCGGGCAGGTCGGGGAGCACGACTATGCCGGTCTGGCTGCGGAGGTGCGGGAAATGATGGGAAGGGTGGGGGAATGGACCTCCGGCGAAAAGCCCGTGATGCGGGGCATTGACCTGCACCTGGAAAATTTTCGTATCACAGGCACCCTTGCGGATGATTACGGCAACGGCCTGGTTCTGGTGCGGTTTGCCAACTTCAACGCCGCGGAACTCGTGCGCTTCTGGATCCGCCATCTGTTGCTGTGTGCCGCAGAACCGGAAAAAAAGGAATGGCGCAGTGCGTACCTGAGCAGAAATGCCACCATCGTCATCGGTGCGGTTGACAACACCCGAGAGCTTCTGGCATATCTTCTGCGCCTTTACTGGGAGGGACTTTCGCTGCCTCTCGCGTTTTTTCCCAAGAGCGCTTACGCCTATGCACACCAACGGATCGTGCAGGCAAAGCCTCCGGGAGAAGCCCTTCGGGCGGCGGCCGGGGTTATGCGCGGAAACCCGTATGCAAACATAAGGGGAGAAGGAGATGAACCCTATATCCGGTATTACTTTGACGAGGGCGATCCCCTAGGCACAGATTTCGAACGTGCGGCCCTGGCGGTTTACCAGCCGCTGCTTGCCCACTTGCACAAGATATCCCATAAAAGTATTGCGAGGGACGTAAATGTCCGAACGGTATAACAAAACCTACCCCATATCATGGGAGCAGCTTCACCGCGATGCCAAGGCGCTGGCCTGGCGGCTGCTGGAAATGCGGCAGTGGCAGGGAATCGTTGCCATTACGAGGGGCGGACTGGTCCCCGCGGCGATTATCGCGCGCGAACTGGATATCCACCTGGTGGATACCGTCTGCATCTCAAGTTACAGCTGGCAGGACCAGGGCGGGCTCACCGTGCTCAAAGAGGCTCCTGGAGACGGCGAAGGATGGCTGCTCATCGACGATCTGGTGGATACCGGCAAAACAGCTGATATCGCTAGAAAAATGCTGCCCAAAGCCCATTTCGCAACGGTTTACGCCAAACCCGCCGGCCGGCCGGTCGTGGACACGTTTATCACCGAGGTCAGTCAGGACACCTGGATTCTATTCCCCTGGGATTCTGAGTCCCGGTTCGTGCAGCCCCTC
>JAJDNW010000009.1 GCA_022340465.1 Deltaproteobacteria bacterium
TATCCCGACGGCGGTCACTATAAAGCCCTGTCCGCAGCCGACACGCAAAAACTGGCCCGGGAATGCGGCCTGGCCCCGAGAGAGGTGGATATTGCCGCTTTGGGTCGCCGCATCATCCCCGAACGCTACGCTCGCAACATGCGGTCCTTTTCCGCAGAAGACCAGAAGCTGCTGCTCGAATCCCGGGTCACCGTCGTGGGGACCGGCGGCCTCGGAGGGACGGTTGCCGAGACGCTTGCCAGAATCGGCGTCGGTTCACTGAATCTGATCGACGGCGACTGTTTCGAAGAGAGCAACCTCAACCGTCAACTTTTCAGCACCGAAACTTCCCTGGGAAAGCCCAAGGCACAGACCGCGGCCGCGAGAATCGCCTCGGTCAACGCGACAACCCACGTCACCTGCCACTGCTGCAACCTGGAGGAAGACAATGCCGGCGAGCTCATTCGAGGCTCGGACCTGACTGTCGACTGTCTGGACAATCTCCCTGCGCGCTTTACCCTTCAGAGCGCATCGCAGGCTGCCGGCATCCCCATGGTATCGGCCGCCGTAGGCGGGCAGGCGGGTCAGGTGACGGCCGTCTTTCCTCAAGACCCCGGGCTGGAATTGATTTACGGCCCCCCGCACGAAGCCGCCGACCTGAAAGGCGCCGAAAGGAGCCTCGGCAACCTTCCATTTGCCGTCACCGCCATCGCGGCCCTGGAATGTTCAGAGGTGGTCAAGATTATTTTAAAAAGAGACTCCGCCTTGAGAAACCGGCTGCTGATCGTCGACCTCGAGGACTACACCTTTGAACGCCTGCGGCTGACCTGATAGACCATGCTCCCCACCACCAGCTTCATTACCCATGCCGACATCCAGCCGCCGGGGACCATCGTCATGAATTTATCCGTAATCTCCTCGGTGCTCTTTTCTATGTCGCCCGTGCGCGCATAGGTGCTTTCCACAAGATCGCGCGTTTGAAGGGCCGACTCCCGGGACAGGGCCATGAACTTACGGCAGTCCTCACCCGTCCGGCACCCCTGATGTTCGGCCAAAAGGATTTCAGGTTCTAAAGCGAACATCCTTTCAAGGCTGCGCAGGTAATCGTCGAAACTGGAGTTGGCCGCGGTGAACACCATCTCCCCGGTCGGGATTCCGGCCGCATCCGAGGCGAACAGCGCCTTTTCCAGGGGGAAATAGAGGGACAGGGAGCAGGTGGAATGCCCGGGGGTTTCGAGAACCTGCAGGTCGAGGCGGCCGCATGTGAGGATGTCGCCGTCGGCGACCACCCGGTCGACGCCTATGTTGAAGCCGTCGAGGCACAGATCGCCGGCGGAAACATCCGGCAGGACTTCCTTGAGGCGCTGCCGGTTCAACGCCCCGATGCCGGCCGCCACTTTGGGGGTCGACAGAAGCTTTTTGGCTCTTTCGGAAGCCACAACCCGGATCCACGGCCACTTTTTCTTGAAATAGGGCACGATGCCGCAGTGGTCGAAATGGGAATGCAGAATCACCAGTTGATGAATGCGCTCGGGTTCGATTTCCAGGTCCTTCAGCTGCCCTTCGACAGCCGGAGCGATAGAGGTAAATCCGCCGCCCAAGAGCGTGTACGATTCCCCTCCGTCAAGCAGGTAGACACAGCTTTCCTTGGTCCCCAACAGGGTGATACGTTCCGTAACCTTTCCGGGTTGGTCGATGATCATCGATTGACTCCTTTCATTTCTGTTTGACACGCGTTCATGTTTCAACTATTTTGCCTGGACCATGCAAACCACTGAAGACAGATTAAAAAAACAGGTTCAATTCATTCTCGAAATCGACAAACTGAAAAAAATCGTACGCCAAAGCCTTTTGTCCGACCGGTCGCGCAAGGAAAACGATGCCGAACATTCCTGGCACATTGCCCTGATGGCGGTTCTGCTTTCTGAACATGCCGACAAAAAGGGCATCGATCTCAAGCACGTGGTGACCATGCTGCTGGTGCACGACCTGGTGGAAATCGACGCCGGCGACACCTTCTGCTACGATGAAAAAGGCAATGTCGACAAGTTGGAGCGCGAAATAAAAGCGGCCGACCGGATTTTCAACCTGCTGCCCCCGGATCAGGCCGCTTATTTTCGATCCCTTTGGGATGAATTCGAATCGCGTCAGACCGCCGAGGCTCGATTCGCAGCCGCCATGGACCGGTTAGAGCCCCTCCTGCTCAATTACCACACCGACGGCGGCACCTGGAAGGAACACGGCGTTAAAAAAAAACAGGTCGTTTCCCGCAACCAGCCGATCGAGAAGGGTTCCGCCACCCTCTGGGAGTACGCCTCGCAGTTGATCGAGGATGCCGTGGCCAAGGGGTACATGCGGGAATGAGGGGAAAGAAGCGCATAGCTGATAGCGTGCCATGAGCTATGACCTGTCAGCTATGAGCTCATCTCTTTTCACTCGACCCCTGGAATCCTCGGCCCCTGGATCCTATTTAAGCCAGCAGTCGGGGCGTTTTAGCCTACTACCCTCGTCATTCCTGCGTGCCTGCCCCGGTATGGTGTTGGGCCGGGGGCAGGACGCGCGGTGAACTGTCAGCGCTATCCAGGGCACATAGCTAATCGCTTTCTGGATCCCTGCCTTCGCAGGGATGACGGAAAAAACGCCCCGATGGCTCAATTAAGTGATTTCAGCGTCCTCACCGTCACCAAGGTTCTTTCGGTTTGAATGTAGGGCAGGCGGCATTGCCGCACAGCGACCCGAATTCGTGATCCGCCTCCTTTTGTCGATCCGGAGCCGCCTTGACCCTCCATTGCGCGCAGCCCCTCGATTTCCGCCGCCAGCCTGCCGTCGTGCCTTCCCTTGTAAGCCACGACCATTCCGTTGCCGTTCAGCATCGGCAGTGCCGACCGGACAAAGGGCTCCAGATCGGCAAAGGCCCGGCACACGATCAGATCGAACCGCTCCTCCTGCGGCACATCTTCAAAACGCTGCCGTCGGACATGTATGCCCCCGATCTGCAGGGAACGAATGGCCTGTTTCAAATAGTTGACCCGTTTACGCCTGGCCTCCAAAAGCGTAACGGACAATGACGGCCTGACGATTTTGAGCGGTATTCCCGGAAATCCGGCGCCGGATCCCACGTCCAGCAGGGATGCGCCGGAGTCGGCCGTCATGTGATCGTCGATGAGCGGGACGGCGATGATGGAATCCAGGTAGTGCTTGACGGCCATGTCAAAAGGATCGGTGATGGCGGTCAGGTTGACTTTGCGGTTCCAGTGCACCAACTCCCGGGCATGCACGGCAAATTCCTCGGCCTGCTTCGCCGACAGACGCATGCCCAACATACCGGCACCGTCGACAATCGTGGAAATCCAGGCGGGAGAACCGATGCTCATCCTGCGCTTCAAGAGGGCCCCCCGCGCATGTTACGCGTCCGCCTTTTCTTCCGGTGGATCGAAATCCATGACGATCTCGACATCGCCTCCAATCGAGCTCTCGATCCTGGCATGCGGGTAGCGTTTCTTGAACACATGCAGCATGGCCGCATTTTCCCGCAACACCGTCGCGGTAAAACCGGTGTAATCGTTCTCCCTTGCTATGCCTTCGAGCATATCAAGCAGAAACGAGGCCGTGCCCAGGCCCTGAAAATCCTCCCTGACCACAAAGGCGACCTCCGCCCGGCCGCCGTCGTCGGCATAGGAACCGATAGCCATGATCTCCTTGTGGCCGCCCTTCTGCACCAGCCCCACGATGGACATGTTCTTGCGGTAATCGACCGAAGCCCACTGCTTCTGCACCACCTCGTGGGAAAAGAGCTGCATGCGATAAAAGAAACGGAAGTAAATGGTTTTCTCCTGCAGGCTGTAGAAAAAATTACGATAAGCGAACTCATCAGAGGGAAGCAGGGGGCGGAATTCGACGGTTTTACCGTTTTTCAGCGTGAAGTTGCGTTTGTAACTCTCCAGAAACAGGAGGTCCTCACTCGACGGCGGCATCTGGTCCTGAAAGATGTAGTGGCGTTTTTTGGCGAATTCGATCAGGTCCTCCCGGAATTTCGGGTGGGCGATCTGGGCCAGTTCCATCACCCGCTGGTAGATACCCTTGCCCTGAAGCTCGGCGATGCCGTACTCGGTGATGATGAAATTCACATCCCCGCGGGTGGTGGCCACGCCGGCGCCCTCACTCAGGTGGGGAACGATGCGCGAAACCTTGCCGTTCTGGGCTGTCGACGGCAGGGCAATAATGGAAAAACCCCCCTTGGACATGGCGCTGCCCCGCAGGAAATCCACCTGATCGCCGATGCCGCTGTAAAACATGTACCCCATGGAGTCGGAGCAAACCTGCCCGGTAAGGTCGACCTCGAGGGCGGAGCTGATGGAAACCAGATTGTCGTTGCGGGCGATGACCGTCGGGTCGTTGACGAACTCCGAGGAGCGGAAATAAAACATGGGATTATTGTTCACGTAGTCGTATATCTTATCGGATCCCATGCACAGAGAGGCCACCACCCGGCCGGGCAGAAGGGTTTTTTTCTTGTTGGAGATCACGTTTTTCTCGAAAAGCGGCAGAAAACCGTCGGTGATCAGCTGCGTGTGAATGCCGAGATCCTTCTTGTCGTCGAGATACTTGAGAATGGCATAGGGCAGATGACCGAAACCGATCTGCAGCGTGGCGCCGTCGTCGACGAGTTGATTGACAAAAAAGGCGATGCGCACGGCGATTTTTTCGTCCTTCACGCTGGGGAGGGCTTCCACCAGCGGTTCTTCATGCCAGACAATACAGTCGAGTTCGTCCACGTGGACGAAACTGTCTCCCCAGGTTCGCGGCATTTTCGGATTTACCTGGGCAATCACCGTTCCGGCGTTCTCGAGACCCGAGCGGGTGATGTCGACGGAAACGCCGAGACTGCAATAGCCGAACTTGTCGGGGGGGCTCACCTGCACCAGGGCCACGTCCAGGCCAATGCGATGGCTCGAGAACAGTCTGGGTATCTGGGAAAGATAGGTGGGCAGGTAGTCTATCTTGCCCTCGAACGCCGCCTTGCGCATCTGGCTGCTGATGAAAAACAGTTTCAGGGAAAAGCGGCGCAGGAAATCGGGGTCGTCGACAAACTCGGCCAGGGTCATGGACAGCATCTGATAGATCATGATGTCCTGCAGCTTCGGGTCCTTGACCATCGAGCGGATCAGATGTTGCGGTTCCCCGCATCCCGTGCCGATGAAAACTCGGCTTCCGCGTTTGATCATCGCGACGGCGTCTTCGGCGCTGGCCAGTTTGTCGGGACAGTATTCTTTTAAATTCATGGTCCACTCACGCCTTTCCCGGCAGTCCGCTTGTTCAGAACAGCTGCCGACAGTTCAAGAAATTTTATTCCAAACAGTATAAACCAAGATCAGTTGAGGCACAAGCTAGGCTAGAACATTTTGCCAGCCAGCCAGTACAGCAGCATCCCCACGACTACCGTACCGCCCAGCGATCTCGTCATCAGGGCGAACAAAAAGGTCGGCAAAGCCACCAGCAACTCCTGGCCGAATGGATCAAAACTGCGCGGTTCACCGGTTACGATCAGGGCCGGCAGAAGAATCGCCGCCAGGATGGATGCCGGAATGAGTTCCAGCCATTCCACGAACAGGCCGGGCAAATTGTAGCGCGAGAGAAAAAACAGCGGCATCCAGCGTGGCAGGTAGGTTACCGCACCCATCAGGGCAATCAGGATGACATAATCCATGGGTCTCACCGTCCCCCTGCTCTCTTGATCGCCACGCCGAACCCTGCCGCCAGCATGCTGGCCAGGACGATGTAGGCATTACCGGGAATGACTAGCGCCAGCGCCACCGCCACCAGGCCGGCCAAGACGGCCGTCAGGATCGTCACCCAGTCTTTGAGTTGAAAAATAAGAAGACAGATGAACATGGCCGTGAGGGCGTAATCGATCCCGAATGCGTGCGGCGGAATCAGATGACCGAAAAATCCGCCGGCAACCGTGCTGACCAACCAGGTCAGGTTGGCAGTCTGGTTCAATACCATCGCACGGTCCAGATCCCAGTCGCCTGCAATCAGGCGGGTATAGTTGACGGCAAAACTTTCATCGGTGACCCCGTAAGCGAAAAAAGAAAGCTTCAGCCGGCTCTTGTCTTTCATAAGCGCCGCCAGGGAGGAACTCATCAGCAGGTGCCGCAGGTTGACCATGAAGGTAGTGGCGACAATGGATAGCAGCGAAGCCCCCGCCGAAAGCATGGACACGGCGATGAACTGTGAACTGCCGGCAAATACGCACAACGACATCAATCCGACCTGCAAAGGCGTCAGGCCCGCTTTCTGAGCCAGCACGCCGAAAGCCAGGCCGATGGGCATGTACCCCAGGCAGATCGGCCAGGCGGCGGCGGCTCCCTGAGTCAGTTTTCCTTTTACCTCGATCATGTTTCCTCCTGCCTAAATTGAGCGATTTTCGGGTTTGCCGCAGATGCAAGGAAAATGTTTTTTCGCTTTAGTCTCCTATCCGGGGTGACATTTGACGCCGCAGGTGCGGTGAACCCGGAAATCCCGGAGGGTTTCAATTTTTAAGAATGAAAACAGATAAAATCCATTGAAAATATGTTTGTTTTGACCATTCCCAAAATTTGAAACACTCAACTTAGGTCCTGATGTCACCTGCTTCCAAACACATCTTGAAAGGGAATTGTCCCCCTAAAAGCAATTCAACGTGCCATCCCATAGCACAACTTGACGCGATATTGAAGATTTCCCTCGGCAGGCATTCAGATCAGGTTTTAAGGCACGGGCGGGCACCACGTGTCCCGACGGCGGCCGGCCACTTTAATGGGGCGGAAGGCGCTTCCGCATGGTTGCACGATCAACATGGCAAAATGCATATAATGATTTGTTATTACATTGGATATCAAATCGAAAGCACTACTTTCCGATGCAACACAAAGTGAATTACAAGGATTGTATCTATTTTTATTGACAAATCGCTTTTCTTTAATTATATTTGATAATTTCCTAACTATATAGCTCTATATAAGTGTGCTATCAACGGCCACCCTCTCTGTCACCGGGTGGTTTTGTTTTGTTCGGCGGGAACGGCGGCACGTGCGCGTCCGCACTTCCCCCGCAGGAAACCAGCAGCGATCAATTAAGGAACATTTGTCATGGAAAAAGACCTGAACCAGGTTCGGAACATCGGAATCAGTGCTCACATCGACTCTGGAAAGACGACCCTTACGGAAAGAATCTTGTTTTACACCAACAGGATCCACGCCATTCACGATGTCAAGGGCAAGGACGGCGTCGGTGCGACCATGGACTCGATGGAGCTCGAGAAGGAACGCGGCATCACCATCGCTTCGGCCGCCACCTACTGTGAATGGCGGAACCATCAGATCAATATCATCGACACCCCGGGCCACGTCGATTTCACCATCGAGGTCGAACGCTCCCTGAGGGTGCTTGACGGCGCCATCCTGGTGCTGTGTTCGGTGGGCGGCGTGCAGTCCCAGTCTATTACCGTGGATCTGCAGATGAAGCGCTACAAGGTCCCCTGCATCGCCTTTATCAACAAGTGCGACCGCAGCGGCGCCAATCCGTTCCGTGTTATCCAGCAGCTCAAGGAAAAGCTGGGACACAATGCCGTGGCCATGCAGATGCCCATCGGGCTCGAGGCCGACCTCGAGGGGGTTGTCGACCTCGTGTCCATGCAGGCCCTCTATTTTGAGGGTGCCAACGGAGAGACGCTGAGAACCGCGGAAATTCCAGCCGCCATGCGCGAGGAGGCGGAAAGGCTGCGCGAGGCATTGATCGACGCCGCATCTATGTTTTCGGACGATCTCATGGAAGCCGCTCTGGAGGGGGAGGTCACAACTGAACTGCTGCTCAAGGCCGTCAGGGCCGGAACGCTCACGCGCGAAATCACCCCTGTTTTCATGGGCTCCGCCTACAAAAACAAAGGGGTTCAGCCGCTTCTGGATGCCGTCACCGATCTTCTCCCCTGCCCCTCGGAAGTGGAAAACCAGGCCCTGGACATGCAGGCGGACGAAGCGTCGGTCGTTCTGCACTCGGATCCTGCCAAGCCCCCGGTCGCCCTGGCCTTCAAGTTGGAAGACGGGCAGTACGGACAACTCACCTATATCAGGGTGTATCAGGGCACCATCGCCAAGGGCGATACCATCGTAAATGCCCGGACGGGCAAAAAGGCCAAGGTGGGCAGGCTCGTTCGCATGCACGCCGATCAAATGGAAGAAATCGATGCGATCCCCGCCGGTTACATCGGCGCGCTCTTCGGCATCGACTGCGCGTCCGGCGACACGTTCACCGACCGCAACAGCCGGCTCAGCATGACGTCCATGTATGTGCCGGAGCCCGTTATTTCGCTGGCCATCGTTCCCAAGGACAACAAGGCCCAAAACAATATGTCGAAGGCGCTCAACCGCTTCACCAAAGAGGATCCCACCTTTAAGACCTATGTCAACCAGGAGACGGGCGACACCATCATCTCCGGTATGGGAGAGTTGCACCTGGAAGTCTACATCGAACGGATGCGACGCGAATACAACGCCGACGTGGAAACCGGGATGCCCAGAGTCGCCTATCGCGAAACCATCACCCGCAAGGCAGCCTTCAATTACACCCATAAAAAACAGACCGGTGGAGCGGGCCAGTTCGGCCGTGTGGCCGGATACATGGAACCGGCCGATGCCGATGAGTTCGAATTCGTCAACAGCGTCACCGGCGGAGCCATCCCGACCCAGTTTATCCCGGCCTGCGAAAAAGGCTTTCGAAACTGCCTGGAAAAGGGGCCCAAAATGGAGCTGCCGGTCACCGGCGTCCGAATCGTCATCAACGACGGGGCATCCCATGCCGTGGATTCGTCGGAAATGGCCTTTCAGGCTGCCGCCCGAGGTGCTTTTCTGGAAGCCTACGCCCAGGCCCGGCCCGTCATTCACGAACCGATCATGAAAGTCGTCGTCGAGTCTCCAACGGAATTCCAGGGCAGCGTCATGGGATCGCTGAATCAGCGCCGGGGCATCATTCTGGGTTCCCAGGACGAAGGGGCCATGTGCGTCATCGAGGCCCAGGTACCCCTGGCGGAGATGTTCGGCTACTCCACGGTTCTGAGGTCGGGCACCCAGGGAAAAGCCCAGTTCACCATGGAATTCAACGCCTATCGACAGGTTCCGCAAAGTATTGCCGAGGAGTTGGTGAAAAAGGCCCAGGAGGAGAAAAAAAACGTCGCCTGACAAAAACGCTGGCCGCGCTTTCCTGAAACGCGGCTGTGTCGCCGTCATTTGAAATAAGAATAACAAGAGGATCACATTGCCTGGTCCCCTTTCAACGCGCAACGCATGGCGTATAAAAACGATTATCATGACCAAACCAGACATCGCAGGGGCACGCAACCTGCAAACGACCGGTGGCTCAGCCGTAAAAAGCCCTTCGCGCCCGGCTGAGATCATCGACCTTAGAGAAAGGAATTTCAACATGCTCAAGCAAGATCTCATACTAAGAAATCCCTTGAGGCTTCTAGGGCAGGAAGATCAGTACATCCTCCCCGAGGGCAGCATGGGAGCGGTTCTGGCGCGGGCCGGTGTCGGGAAAACCGCCCTGATGGTGCAGATCGCCCTGGACACGCTCCTGCGGGGAAAAAACGTCCTGCACGTCAGCATGGACGACCCGGTGGACAAGGTCAGCCTGTGGCACAAAGAAGTGTTCGGCAACATGGCCGCGCAGTACAACCTGCCCCATGCCAACCAGCTGTGGGATTCCATTCTGACAAAACGCTTCATCATGACGTTCAGGGTGGAGGGCTTCAGCGTACCCAAGCTGGAGGAACGCCTGCATGATCTCACCGAGCAGAATATCTTCAATCCCCAGATGATCATCATCGACGGCTTCCCGTTCGAAAGTGCCGCCCACGAACCGTTGCGACAGCTGAAGGCATTTGCCGTCAGCAACAGGCTCAGGATCTGGTTTTCGGTGAGGACACACCGCCACGAACAGCTCGGCGCAACGGGGATGCCGCCCCGCCTTTCCAAGCTCGACGACCTTTTCGGGGTCATTCTTCAGCTTCAGCCGGATGGCAAGAAAGTTCACGTCAAGGTTTCGAAAGGTTTCAGGAATGCCGACGAATACCCGGAGCTCCTGCTGGACCCGGCCACGATGCTGATTAATCAGACATCAAAGTGAAGCTCCCCGCACTTATGCACGGGGCCTCTTCACGCACGTAAAATGCTTTGCATTTTACGGCAAGCCGCCTTTGATCGAATTCCCGGGTTTTGCCCGGGAATTCTATTTTAGGCGGTCTATGAATGATCCGATCCGCTTGTGAACCCTTTCGGATCCCTCTCCGAGGAGGATGCCGTGCCTCTCGATGTTGAAAAGGATGAATTCCTTGTCCTCGGCCCCCACTTTTTTAAAAATCCGCCGTGCTCCTTTGGGGTTGACCACGGGGTCGCTGTCGGATTGAATCACCAGCGTCGGAATGGTGACATCGGGCAGCAGCGTCTCCAGTTCCTCCATCAATCGCTCGAGTTCCCTGACGCCGGCGATGGGGTTGCGGAAATAATTGATATGGGGATTCTCCGGATTGTTTTCGACAAACTCCTTTTTGGCAGCCCCTGCGCTGAATTTATCCATCAGGCGGTTCCAGGTGTCCAGGGCCGGGGCAAATCGGGCTGAAAGATCGTTCAGCCGCATGGGGGCGGAAACGGCAAACACGCCCGCCGCCTCTTTCACCCGGGCCGCCAGGTGCAGGGCCAAACCTGCTCCCGTTGAAAATCCGCCCACAACGACCCGCCGGCAGATATTGCTCATAATCGCACAACCGGTTTCCACCGATGCCAGCCAATCCCTATAACTTCTCAGGGCGAGGTCGTCCGGTGAGGTCCCGTGACCTTTCAGCCTCGGGGTATACACCCAGTAGCCCAGTTTCTGCAGATATACGGCCAATTCCCTGACCTCCAGGGGCGCGGCCATGTAGCCGTGGATCAGGAGCACCCCCATCCCCCGCCCCCGCCCCCTGGCGAGGTAAGGCATGCCGACCTCGAGGCCCTTGCTCTCTCCCTCCACGTAATAGGTCCGGTAATCCTCCGCATACTCCTCCTTCGCCCTTTTCATCAGCATACCGACGATGTTGCGCCTGACGAAAATAGCCGGCATCCGGGCGATGCGCCGGATGTGCTTCTGAAACGCCGCCAACGGTTCCACTTCATTGGCAATGACGGAAACCGGATTGTTGACGCGGGCCATGTGGAAATCGAACACATCAACTACTTTGGATGACTTGACCAGCATTCCGTTTTTTTCGGCCACACAACCCTTTTCAAGGGCCATGGCGATGAAATCCCGGTAGCGTCCGTAACGATCGTCGATCAACAGGTGCTGCTGTTCATGCTGCAGGCTCTCGTGGCAGAAGATCTGCATGCGCTCGAGATCCGCCGAAACCGCCAGAAACGCCCTCCTTTTGAAATCCGCAACGCTCATTCTGCTGAAGAGCCTCTTCAACAGAATCGAGGCGAAAACATGATCGGGATTGACGGTGGTCATGTTGTAAATGCTGGCCATATACTGCTGCATGATATTCAGCGCCTTTTTGCGCATCAAGCGCCGGGAAGGAAGGATGTCGTCGAAATTAATCTTCCTGTCCGCCTCGATGTCGGAGCGGATGGCACCCGGCTTCAGAAAATCACGGACATCGATCGGATCTCCGAAACGGATGTCCATGTCCACGCCCGATAACAGCATGGCCCCCTCGGTCATGAACTCTTCCACGACCCTTTCGGGCAGGTTTTCCACCAGCTTCGAAGCCAGATTGCTCAAAGCGTTTTCTTTGGCCCTGATGGGGTAGTAGGTAATGTTGACGGGCACGATGCTGGTGGTCTTCTCGGAAATGTGCTTCGAGCTTTCTATCTTGAAACGCTTCAGCAGCCGCCCGGCTTCATCCGGCGATGTCTCCAGCAGTGTCAAAAGGCGCTGTCTGTAAAATTCCGTCCTCAGCGCCAGGGTCGCGGCACCGGTGTGCGGCGGGTGTTTGCCGCCGGCGTAGGAGATCATGTAGCGGCCCTTTTCGACAATCTTTTTATTCTTGACCATGCGCCCTTCCGGAAAGATGATCCACATGGCCTCACCCAACAAAAGGCTGCGCACCACGAGCAAATCCCTGTCGGGGCTTCTCGTGGAAACCGCCCCCAGGTTGTCCAGAACTCCGGCGAGTGCACCCTTGAACAATTCAGGTGCGGCCAGCGACCAGATCGGCACCTGGGTAAGCTTGAATAGATGGCTGGGCATCAGCAGGGTTTCGATTCTGGTGAAATGATTGATAACGAAAATGTTGTTGTGGTCGGGAACCTTTTCGGCGTCATGCAGCCTGACGTTTGCCCTGGAAATATTCTCGAGGGCTTTGATGGCAAGACCGGTCGTGCGGTAGGCGAATCGATTCATTTCCTGTCCCGATGCGATACAGCGTACGGTAAAAGAAACCGGAATTCCTTTGCAGTGCGTTCCCGGTAACGTCGACACCCGGTGAGCAACCGATGACATCACCGTTGACATCGAAAGGATAAACCATTAATTAATACGGTGATAAAAAAAAATAAAGCTATTTTCGGAGGGGACCGTGTATTCCAAAATATTGATCCTGCGTTTCTCACAACGGGTATCGGGTAAACCCATCGTCTGCCATCTGGTCAAGGACTACGACTTGACCTTCAACATACTGAACGCCGCCATTTTGCCAAGGAAAGAGGGCATCATGGTTCTCGAATTAACCGGCACCAGGAAAAACTTCAAAGACGGCGTCGCCTACCTCAAAAGCACGGGCGTCAAGGTTCAAAACGCATCCCAGGAAGTAAAAAGGATCCAGGGCCGATGCACCCACTGCGGGGCCTGCACGGCTGTCTGCCCGACGGGCGCGCTTTCCGTTTCCCGGCCTGAAATGACCGTTGAATTCGACCAGAAAAAATGCAGCATCTGTGAACTCTGCGTCCCCGCCTGCCCCACGAGGGCGATGGAGATCCGTCCGATCAAAACGACCTTTTTCGAATGACGACAACGGCCATTCTACTGAGCGGGGGTGTCGATTCCCTGGTCGCGGCCCACTTGTTGAAACGACAGGGGCGTGCGGTCGTCGGCATCCACTTTTTCACCGGTTTTGAAACGCAGCAAGCGCCGCTGGGATCTCCGGCCGCCGCCGATGCCCCTTCAGACGGCCCCTTGGCGGCCGCCCGCAGGGCGCGGGTTCTTTCGGATCAGCTGGAAATCCCCGTCGAAGTCCTGGATTGCCGCCAGGCCTTCAAATCCGAAGTGGTCGCATATTTTACCCGCACCTATGCGCAGGGCAAAACCCCCAACCCGTGCCTGACCTGCAATCCGAAAATCAAATTCGGCCTGGCCTTCGAGTTTGCGCGCACGTTGGGAGCGCAAAAGCTGGCCACCGGCCACTACGCGCGCACCATGCGGGACCGGCTGGGTCTTGCCAAACTGCTGCAGGGAAACGACAGGGAAAAGGATCAGTCCTATTTCCTGGCAAGGCTTACCCAGGAACAGCTGCTCGGGGCCGTTTTCCCCCTGGGAGCGATGGCCAAAAAAGCGACCGTCCACATGGCCCGCGAAAACGGCCTCGCGCCCCTGAATCCCGGGGAAAGCCAGGACATCTGCTTTAGCCACAAGGGCCGGTACGGTGAATTCCTCGAACGACAGCCCGGATTCCAAGCCAAATCCGGCCCCATAAAGGATGTCCGGGGCAACATCATCGGCCGCCACCCCGGTCTGCACCGGTTCACGATCGGCCAGCGAAGAGGCATCAACTGCCCGGCCGGCGAACCCTACTACGTCATCGGCATCGATGCCCGGAGCAACTGCCTGACCGTCGGGTTCAAGAAAGACACAATGACCGACACCTGCCGTGTGGAAAAGATCAACTGGATCCGGACAAAGCCCGACCGCCAGCGACGCGTGTGGGCCCGGTTGCGTTACCGGCACGCGGGAGCGCCGGCACACCTTTCTCCGGATGCCGACGATCGGGCCACCCTTCGTTTTCTCGAACCGCAGTCGGCCGTTACCCCCGGTCAGGGGGCTGTCTTCTACGACGGCGATGAGGTGCTGGGGGGGGGTTGGATCGTTTAGGCCCCTTATGTCGTGAATCGTGCAATGTTAAACGTAAAACGTATGGCGCGACCCAAGGCATCAGGCGCAAGACAATTTCAAAGCATCCGGCGGGGATGGATGCAAACGTACGCGTCCCCCGGAAAAAACAGAAAAAAGCAAATGAGCGATTTATTATCCGATATGCCACCCACCCGGAAACGTTTCACCGTCACGACGCTGGGCTGCAAGGTCAATCAATACGAATCCGAAGAGATCGTCAAAGCACTGGTGCATGCCGGGTACACCTGCGTCGACCCTGCCCTGTCCGGCGACAAGGCCCTTGTTGACGCCTGCATCATCAACACCTGCACCGTCACTCAAAAGGCCTCCATGCAATCCAGGCAGGCCATCCGGCGTGCGGCGCGCAGGCATCCCGGCGCCCTGATCATCGTCACCGGGTGCTATGCCCAGACCGAACCGGGCGCACTCCTGAAAATCGAAGGCGTGGAGCACGTTGTCGGGCATGACGAAAAACAGCAGATCCCGGCCCTCGTCGCCTCACTGTTGAATCCGGAAGGGAATGCCGGAACGCTTCCTGATCCCCTGGAAAAACCTTCGACGGCGCCCCTCTTGCCTGCCACCGGAAGAACGCGACCGTTTCTCAAAATCCAGGACGGGTGCGAATCCTTCTGTACCTACTGTATCGTTCCGCACGCGCGCGGCAAGAGCAGGAGCATGGCTCCCGGGGAAGTGATGTCGGTCTTGCAGGGCATGGCGGCCGCCGGTTATCACGAAACGGTGCTTACGGGCATTCACCTGGGCCGCTATGGCCTGGATCTCGACCCGCCCACAAGCCTGCTCGAATTGTTGAAAGTCGTCACGAAGGAAGCACGGATCGACCGCTTACGATTGAGCTCCATCGAACCCCTGGAGCTGTCAGCAGAAATCCTCGAACTGGCGGCCGAATCGGGTGGCGGTCGTGGAGGCGAGCTCTGCAGGCATTTCCACCTGCCCCTGCAAAGCGGAGACGACGCCGTTCTGAAAAAAATGAACCGCCCATACAGGCGAGATGACTTCATCGAACGGGTGCTCACCATAAAAAAATCCCTGCCGGACGCAGGCATCGGCACGGACGTTCTCATCGGGTTTCCCGGCGAAACCGAGAGCGCCTTTGAAAACACGTGCGCCCTGATCCGGGAGCTGCCCCTGACCTATCTGCACGTTTTCCCCTTCTCGCCCCGAGAAGGCACTCCGGCAGCCCGTTTTTCCGGGAGGGTTCCGGAAAAGGTCATCAAAGATCGTTGTCGCATCGTCCGGGAACTGGGAATGCGCAAAAAAAGACAGTTTCTGGAAGGCCAGGTGGGCAATTCGGACCGGATACTGATCGAGAACCGCCGGGACCGGCGTTCGGGCCTTCTCAGAGGCCTCACGGCCAATTACAGCAGGGTGCTGATCGACGGGGATGACGGGCTCATGAACAGCATCCAGGCGGTGCGCA
Source organism: Deltaproteobacteria bacterium (assembly GCA_022340465.1). Lineage (NCBI taxonomy): Bacteria > Pseudomonadati > Myxococcota > Myxococcia > Deltaproteobacteria bacterium. The sequence continues at coordinate 15,536 of JAJDNW010000009.1, forward strand.
TTGAAAAGTTGTACGGGGATCAGGCGCTTTTGGGCAACCGGATAGCCTGATCACAGGCATGGCAATTCGCTTCGCCGTCAAATGCCCCAACCCCAAATACTTGCATGGCTAAAGCCCTGACCTACCCTGATATCAGTACGTAAGGGCTATTTTATGCCCCTTTCCTTTTTGACCGTATCATACGCTTCCTGAATTTCACGAAACTTCTCCTCGGCCAGCCGGGTGAACTCTTCCGGGAGCCCCTTGGAAGCAATCTTGTCCGGGTGATATTCCTGGACGAGTTTGCGGTATTGCCGCTTGATCTTTTCTTCGGAGTCACTCCGGCTGCACCCGAGGATGGCGTAATATTTCTCCACATCGCTGACATAGCGTGAACGGATGGCGCCGTACTGCGATTCGCTGAGATTGAAAATCCGCACCGCCGCATGGATCAGGTCTTCTTCACCGGCGCTCAGTACGCCGTCCGCCAGAGAAACGCGCATCATGATGTCGATCATCAGGTCCAGAAGCTGGGGCTGAAAACGAAACCGGTCATAAAACTGTCTTGCAAAGGACTCGAAGGAACCGGGTGACTGGAGCGCCGTGTTGAATATGGTGATCGCCACTTCACGGCTTTGGGGGTTCAATTGCAGATCCTGCACCATAAAACGCTCGATGGAAGCTGTCTCTTCCCTGCTGACGTTTCCGTCGACCTGGGCGAGCTTGGCCAGCATGGAGAACGCACCCAGGAAAAATGCCATCTGGGTCTCCTCCCCAGCGGAGAGCGTCCTGCCGGCGGGCCGCACATACCCTTCGCCGCTGCTGTCGAATGCATGTCCGAAAACGGCACCGGCGATGGCTCCCAGGGGCCCTCCCATGGCGAACCCGATCGTCCCCCCAATGACCTTACCCAACCAACCCATTTTCAACCCCCCTCACAGCGGTCGTCTGAAACCGTTTCCCTTGCTTCCGAACCGATGAAGTTATGCTCTATCGCCTGTCGAGTCAAGCGCAACCTCGAGCCGCAGCCACGCACACCATCCCGATGGCGCGCATGCTCTCAAAATCGATACCTGACCGCGATGCTCAAGCTGTGCGATTTCCAGTTGACTTCGTTCAAACGCGTCTCCGCCCGGGTGCCGTCACTGAAAAACACCCGGTCGATGCCATCGGTGGCCGACCAACGCTGTTGCGCATAGCCGAATTCCATGGACCAGTTTTCGTTGAATTGGGTACCGATGCCCACCATCATCCGCACACCCGTACCCCGGGCATCATGCTCGAAGCTTTTTGGATGCTCGAAATCATCCCTCAGGTTCCAATCGGCCTGGGCGTAGTACTCGGCCCAGTGGTACTCGACCCCGGCGTGGGGAAACACTTGAGGCAGCGCTTTCCAGCCGGTATCAATATCCAGGGTTACATCCAGACCGATCCAGGGGCCCCACCACTGGGCTTCATAGCTGCTGTCCAAACCGGAAAACGGACCCAGAGACGGCCCCTGGTCCCAGGTGATCGTCTGGTAGCCGTCCGTCATGGTGAGATTCTGCCGGTGCAGGGATAGGCCGGCCATCGGTATGAACGTGATGACCTCCGTCCCCAGCTGCAGGGCATACCCCGCACCCAGGGAAACATCGAAGGTACTCCCGTCTCCGGCATCGTTGTTGGACCTGGAAAATTCTTCCCTACGATCGTCGGCCTGATAGTCCGAATCCTGATTCTCACCGTCCACGATCCTTCCGTAGTTGAGATATCCCTTGAAACGGATGCGCTTTTTTATCAGGGTTGAAAATCCCAGGCTGAGTTCGTAGACAACCAGGTCATCCCAGGTCAATTCGGAAAGAACATTCGGATTGGTACCGTCTTTCTGGCCGGCAATGTTCCAATCCAGTGCGTCCCTCCTGAGGTGAAACCCGATATCGATCCCGGTTTCCGCCCAGGGAGGGGTGCGTTTAGGTGCTGTCTCCTCCGGCGGGGAGTCAGGTTGCGCAGAGGCCTGTTCACCGCTCCCGGCTCCTGTTTCCACCGGAAGAACCGCTGCCCGCGCCATTCCGGTGGGCGCCGTGAAGGTCAGTGCCAGGCACCCGGCAACGATTATCACCAACTGATTTGTACGGCACCGCAGACGCTTCATCCGCCGTTTTCATCCTTTCTTTCTGCAAGGGTGGAGCCATGGTGTCTGCGGAACATGGTGGCGGAATACTTCTCCAACTTCCACTCCGGAACCCGGCACGCGCCGCACACGCTTTTGAACCACTTGTTCCTGAGCCATCTTGCCGCGCGGCTGTTTCTGGAATCGTTGACCACAAACGTGCGGTTGCAATGGGTGGTAATCCGGGCCTGGCGGCCCGTCTTCTCGATGGCGCGGATACCGTGCAGCACGCCCTTGCGGGAAGGCCACAGCTTGATCTTGTCGATCAGCAGAAACAACTCCACACGCTTGCGGTAGAACCGTTTCCGCGGAGTCTTTGTTTTCTTGTTCACCGCCGCATAATCCCAACCCGGCAACGCCGGTGTCGAATGTCAATCACAGTCATTTTGTTCATCGCGTTTGTTGGGTTTATTGAGTTTGTTGAGGTATACCCGTTAGCCCCATAAATCCAAATAACCCATTAATCCTGCGAACCCGCCAGTCCCTCTTTGTAGCTCAGAGCCGCCGACCCCACGGCCATGGCCGCCACGCCCAGCTGAAGCGGATCGTGCAGCAACCTGCCGGCGGCCGCCGCCAACGCGCCGTCATCCAGCCCGAGCGGCACGCCCGGGGCTGCAATCAAGGTGCCGCCCGCCACGTGCTTCTCTGAAATGAACCCTCCGGCCGGCGAAGCATCCAAAATGTAATCATGGCGATACAGCGCCGCATCCAGGTCCTCCGCAACCCGGATCCGGTCCCGATGGGTACGCCCGGCTTCCAGGGAGAAATTCCGCGCTTTCAGCGAATCCAAATCCACTACCGTCAGATCGGCCCCCAGGTCCAGCAGGGTCGATGCCGCCCACCGCCCCACCGGCCCGCAGCCGATCACCAGCACACGCTTACCCCCGATTCCGCCTGCCATCAGGTCCAGGCCGGTGGCGAACACCCTGCCGGTTGCCGCCGAATTGTCGACAGTCCGGCCCGCTTTCTGGTTGATCGCGGCAAAACAAGCGTCATCGGAAAGCAGGATGATCTGCGCGCGCCGTTCCGCCGCCTCGCACATCCCGGCGACATCCGATGCCCGGGTGACGAAAGCCCTGAATCCCACATGGGCGACGATCCGCGCGACCGTCTCGGAAAATCCTTCGATAACGCCCAATCCCCAGGTGACGGGGATAACCCCCACCGTTGTGCGGCGGGCTGCTTCCCCGAACCTCTTTTCATCAACGGCGTATGCCCGGCAGGCCAGGCCCGCCAAATCCGTTCCCGTCATGCGCCTCAGCGCATCGTCATAGACCTCCAACTGGCCGGGAATTCCCCGCAAATCTCCACTGTTGAGCCTGGTCATATGGGTGCTGACCTCCCCGTTAGGCCGAGGCTGTGCCGGATCGCTGCCAACACGCAGTTGCGCCTCTCGACGGCCTTCCGACGGTTTTTTCCGGTAACGATAAGGGTCGCCACCCAATTGTCCCCACCCGTCCGCCGGTTGGTAAGCGCTTCGTCGGCGCCATAAAATCCTTTTTCCACGTGCAGGGGGCCCGCATGGGTCATAACATGTTCACCGGCGAACGCAAGCGTGTTTCCGGACACGCGGATGTGTTCGTAGACGACCCCTCGATGATCGCCCCCGGGCAGCTCGCCGGAAACCGTGTCGTCGAGAAATAGAGCGGCCAGCGCTTCCAGCAGGTTACACCCGGTCGAGTGATAAACGGCCGTCGGCGTCTGGCTCGGAAAACGCGCATCGATTTCCAGGACCCTCAATTCCCCGTGGTCCTGGACCACCTCGATGTCCATCAGGCCCCTGAGGCCGACGAGACGTGCAATGTCAAGGGAAAGCGCTTGGAACCGGGAGGCCATATCTGCCGGCAGCCGGCTGGGCGCGCTCACGGCCCGGCAGTCGAAAATGTCATCCATGAACAGGTCGGTTATCTGAAAGGCACGGTAATTTCCGGGCCCCCCGGCAACTTCCAATGAATGGGTCGGTCCGTCGACAAAGGCCTGCGCCACCCACTCTCCCTCCGTCCCCCCGAGGAAGGCGTCCAATGCTTCGTGGTCGCTGAAGATCCGTACGCCCGAACTCCCGCTGGCACGGCTTGGTTTGACGATAACCGGCAGGGTGCAATCCGGCCACGCGGCGGGGGCGGGAATTCCGGATGACGCAAACAGGTTGTCCGATTTTATTTTGGACGAGGAAATGGCGTAGGCCTGCATATCGAAGGCCAAGGGGATGCCTGCACGCCGGGCACAGCGTTCGAGCGCTGCGAGGCCGGCGTCGTTTTCCAGGGCCGGAATCAGAAGGTCGACACCGTTCAGCAGCGCCCGCAGTGCCGTCTCCCGCCTCAAATCCAATTGAACGAACCGGTCGCACAACCCTGAAGCCGGAGCATCCGCACGGCGGTCCAGCACCAGCACCTCCCACCCTGCTTTGCGGGCCAGGTAGGCGACTTCGACACCCTGCAGGTTTCCGCCGGCAACGGCAACTAGCATGCAGACCACCTGGGAGAACGGTCTGCCATGACAACCGAACGGCGCTGCTCTATCCAGGCCGTGTACTCTTCCAGTGTCGCCGCGCGCATCCCGTTTTCCGAGAGAATGCGCTTCACACGCCCCGCGGACCGGTTGCCCTCCTCGATGTCCAGAGAACTCTGGGCCACACCCGCGAGTCCCTTTCCCGGTGGAACCAGCGACGTAATGACGTTGACGCCGGAATCGAGCCTTTCTCCGAGCCCGGCCAGACCGTCCACATCCAGCGATGCCGGGATGAGCCGGTCCGGAAACACAAGCCGCATGACGGCGGCCGCCACAAGCTCGCGCAAACGGCTGGATTGCGCTCTGCCTGCCATGGGGGTGCCGCACTGGGGCACGAAATTCATGATCCGAATCTGGTCGGCCTCCAGCCGGTGCATGGCTTCCATGGAATCGGCGAGATCATTGCCCGATTCACCGACCCCCCCGAGCAATCCTTCTTCAATCAGCATCCCCAGGGCATGTGCCGCCGCCTTGCCGTTCCAGCGCTCATCGTAGCTCTGCCCCGGTCTCAGGCGTTTGAAGAGTTCGCGGCTGTGGGTTTCCTGATAGCAGGCATACCAGGTTGCACCGGCTTCGGCGAGCATGTGCAGCACATCCTCCGGGACCACGCCCGGGGAGACCATGACCGGCAGACCGGTTTCATCCCTTACAGAACGCACGACATCGGCCAGCCAGTCGTAGCCGCCTTTGCCGCTGTTTAAAATTTCGGGGTCTTCGCCCATGGTCAGGTCGATGAGGTGCACGCCGGTCTGTGACAATGCACGGGCGGCGGAGACGATCTCTCCCGCATCCTTGCGGTAACGAACACATTCCCGGTTCGATTTCCGGTAGTAGCAGAAATTGCAGTTGTTGCGGCAATAGGTGCTGATGTACAGGAAGCCGTAAAGAAATATTTTCTCCCCGAAATAACGGGCGCGCAATCGGCGTGCGGAGGCGAACAGGGCCTCGAGGTGCTCCCTGTCCCTCAAGCCCGTCAAGAAACGGATCTCTTCCCCGCCCAGGCCCTCGCCCTTTTCCGCAGATTGCAGGACAGCGGCCAGCCGCCTATGTGTCTCTGGTGCAGTCATTATTTCCAAGTTGAACCCATGGGGCGCCGTCTGAAGCCACATGCACTCAGAACGGAATTTCACCCCTGCGTAATTTCGGGGCAGGCCGTCATATATTGAGGCGCACCCCGTCGAGACAGGTGATGCTTCTTCCCACGCTTCCCAGGTTGCGGCTGCCTTCGACGACCATGAGCAGCCGTTCGAGGCCGAATCCGATGCCGACCCAGTTTTCGGATATTCGCCAGGCCTCATCCAACGCATGCGGCCCCATGGCACCGGAACCCACCTCGACGCCGTCACCGGCAACCACGTCAAGGGTTTCACCGTACACATCCGAGGTTTCCGATTCAAAGGCATAGCCGTCTATCCCGGCGGCCTTCATGATGACGGCGGCCAGCTGCTTCAACCGTGCCTGTCTTTCCGTCGCGGGCATACCCATTTCGACCAGGTTCAGCATGGTGAATTCACTGGCATGCCGCGCTCCCTGCGATTCCTTGCGAAAACAGGGCCCTACCTCGAAAATTCTCACGGGCCGCTCCCAGAGGCGCAACAGGTCTTTCAGCACGAAATAGAGGTGCGGGGCCAGCATCGGACGCAGGCATTTGGACTTGTCCAGCCAATAGACCTGTGAGCCGAGGTCGTGATTTTCGTCCACCGTCATCCTCGCCAGAAGACCGCGGGACATGATGATCGGCGTTGTCACCTGTACGAATCCCTGAGCGACCATTGCCTCCACCAGACGGCTCTCCAGCTCACAGATGCCGGGTCTGAACTTTTTCGTTCTCAGATGCTCCAACCGGGCCCGATGGGATTTTACCAGCCGCTTTACCAGTTTCTGAAAAGCCTGGTCGCGCTCGCCTGCCTGGTCGAAGCGGGCATCGAGTTCCCTGCTTCCGGCGCCAAGCTCCTTGAGCCGGTTTGCCTGAACCGCCGTCCAGCTATGTTGCCTGTCGGAAGCCAACGTGATGAATTTCCTGACTCTGTTTAACCCAAATTAAGCGTCTCAAGTCTTACCATTTGAAACCTCCAATTTGGGATTTAATTAAATGAAAGGTCGGGGCGTTTTAGCTTGGAACTCTCGTCATTCCCGCGTGCCCGCCCCGGTACGGTGTTGGGCCGGGGGCGGGACACGAAGTGAAGCGTCAGCGCTATCCAGGGCATATAGCCAATCGCTCTGGATCCCCGCCTTCGCGGGGGATGACGGCCCCCCCGACTGTAGTAAATGCCCGGACCCATAGGACCCGCCGCTGATTTCACCCTGGAAGGGTGTTGTTCATTGTGTTTGTTGAGTTCATTGAGTTCGTTTGCTGACACGCTAACCCAAGTAACCCAATAAACCCTCTGACCCAAGTAACCCGTATACTCGCATATGGGATTTCTGATTTTGTGCTTGGAATTTCATTACCCCTGCTACCAGCACAACCAAATATCTTTGAACTGGCTCAAAGAACCAGGCTTTCAACAGGCGACCGAATGGCGGGGAGTCCGGGAGTTGCACCCGGCTGTGCGGGTTTAGAGCCCGCATGATCACATGGCGATCCACCCCCCGCAATCATGATGTAACGCGGCTTCCATCTTCGCTCTTCGAGCTACGCCGAGACAGGCCGCCGCTAATTTCATACAGTTGTATAGTAGCGCTATCCGCCGCAATGATCAACACCCTTTCTCTTGCCTTTGTGGTTGGCATACTAAAGCGAAACCGCCTCCTTGAAGCGGTTGACGCAGTTGATATCGATGCCCAGAAGTTCGGCCATGTTGAATTTGGCTTCCATGCATTTCGGGGTGCCGGCGTGCGGGTGCAGCAGGCCCAGCTTGAGGTCCTCGCGAACCTCCGTCATAATGATCGGATCGGTCAGGTCGGAAACGGACACCTTCAGTTTTTCGGCAACGTACGCTTTGGCCGCATCTATTTTCATACCGCGGGAAATTTGCATGCGGGCCACCAGATCTCCGGCAGCCCTCATTCCGCCCATTCCCGAGGCGATCGCGTGGGTGACCGCCATCCCCATGGGGTCGCCGACGCCAACCTACAATCCGTCCAGCCGGCAGATCTCCACCATGGCCTTGGAGGCACGCGAGGCCACGTCCAGGGGCGGATGGTCGTTCACCGTCATACCGCCGACCCCCATTCCCATGTTGACGTGCACCGGTATGTCGGCAGCCTCGCAACAGGCCTTCATGAAAGTGATCGCCCTGGCCATGTTCCAGGGGGTCGATTCGCTGGTGTTGGTGTTGCAGACCGGTCCGAAAATGGTGACACCGGCCTTTTGCGCCAGCTTTACCTGCTGGTGGGCATAGAGGCCTGCCAGACGCTCGCCCTCCCAGGTCAATCCGCCGTGCATGCCGAGCACGAATTCTCCGGCCATCCCCAGTTCCACGCAGATGCCGGGGTATTTTTCCTTCAGAATGGCCGTGGCCTTCAGGCCGGCCAAAAAATCGGCATCGCCGGCAGCACCCACCGTGTCCAGAATGACGGCGTCGGCCCCGGCTTCGTGCATGGCGCCGGACACATAAACGATGTCCCTGACCGCATCTTCCACGGCGGCCTCGTACGATTGCATGGCCGCTTCTATTTTGCCCTCGGGAATGAGTTCCGAGGGGTTGGGAAAAGGGCCGTCGGGCTGACTGTACAACCCGAGGTTGGGCATGGCGCCGTAAAAAACAGGCGCGGTGGTCACCGACAGCACCTGTTCCATCAGCGGCTGTTCGTACGTGACGATGGGCTTGATGGGCTTGAAGCTGTAGTCCATATGCCCCATCTCCAGCGTATCCGCCCCCAGGAGCTTTTCATAAATCTGGAGGCACTGCAGCCGGTCTACATTCACCTGGGCGCGCAGCATCTTGATGGGCGACCCGTCATAGGAAAGCACCACTTCCCGGCCGGGTTCGACGCCGATAAAACGGTGCGGCGAACTGAAGATGTCGAAAAGATGGTCCAGCTCTTCACTGGTCAGGGCCGGGATGTTGCCACGGTCGGCGGCATCCTCCGTACCCTCCTCCAGGTCGCGTCTGATATCGTCGGCCGACATCTCCACGGGGGTTCCATCGCCGTAGCGGGTGACTACCTTGCTCATGGCTTCCTCCTCAGTATACATAACAGCGAAAATCCCTCTTCAGGCCGCTGCCGAGGATGGTCAGCATGATTTCCTCCGTCTCCTGGCGTTTCATTTGAATAACCAGTCGGTTTTCACCGGTAGCCGGATCCCGGACCACCTCCTGCCTGATGATTTTCTTTTTCAGGCCCGACAGTGCCTCTTGGATGCGGATAAAATCGGCAGGCCCCTCGAGGCCCAGGCGGTGTTCGATAACCACATAGGAGAAGGAGGGGTCATAGCCGCAGCGCATTTCGCCCGGCACCCGCCCCCCTGCGGTGGTTGCACCCCCTCTGTGCGGTCTGTTTGCACTAGCTGTCTTCACGGGGCCGACTAACCGATCAACCCCTTGATTTTTATCACCGAATCCTGTGCATCCTCCGCATAGGCATCCGCGCCGATCTTAGCCGCCCAGCGAGCGGTGACCGGTGCACCGCCGACAATGGTCTTGAACTTGTCACGCAGGCCCTCTTTTTTCAATTTCTGCTCGAGATCCTTTTGATGCCCCATTGTGGTCGTCAGCAGGGTGCTGGTTCCAATGACGTCGGCTTCGACCCTGACGGCTTCTTCGATGAATTTTTCGGTGTCCGCGTCACGGCCGATATCGTGCACGATCATGCCGTTGGCGCGGAGAAGGGCCACGACAATGCCCTTTCCGATGTCATGGATATCGCCCTTCACGGTGCCGATGACGACAACGCCCGGCTTTTCAGTCTGTTTCTCGGGAAGGGCTTCGTTGACCAGGTCCGTAACGGTTTTCATCACATCGGCCGACTGAACCAGGCCCGGCAGAAACAGCAGCCCGCGGCCGAACTGGTCACCGACTTCGCCGATTCCCGGAATGAACCCCTCGGTCATGATCGCCATGGGGTCGTTGCCCGTGTCGATCCAATTTTTAGTAATTGCGACGGCCTTGGCCTCGTCGTGATCCACGATCGCTTTAATTGCCTCCTTGATAGTCTGCTCGTCTACCATATCGTCTCCTCTTGGCTTAGTGTTATTCGAATATGTACACTTGTTCATGATAAACGGATGCCTGGTCCTGTTGACCGCCCTCCAGATCACACCCCCGTGCGGTTTTTGAAACGCTCGACGCATTGGATGTCGATATCCAGGACCTCGGCCATGCGGAACTTGGCCTCGATTCCCTTGGCGCACCCCGGCAGCGGCATGATCTTGCCGATCTGAAGATCGTCCCGGATCTCCGTCATGATCACCGGATCGGTCAATTCGGCAACGGAAATCTTCAGCTTGTCCGCCACGTACGCTTTGGCGTCCGCGATCCGCATTCCCCGGGCCATCTGCACGCGGGCCACCAGATCTCCGGCCGCCCGCATTCCGCCCATTCCGGATGCATGCGCATGCGTCAACGCCATCCCCAGGGGGTCGCCCACGCCAACCTACAACCCGTCCAGGCGGCAGATTTCCACCATGGCCTTGGAGGCGCGCGAAACCACGTCAACCGGTGGGTGGTCGTTGACGGTAACGGCTCCGACCCCCATCCCCATGTTCACATGCACGGGAATGGCGGCCGCTTCACAGCAGGCTTTCATGAAGGTGGTGGCACGGGCCAGGTTCCACGGGCTGCTCTCGGAGGTGTTGGTGTTCACCACGGGTCCGAATATGGTCACACCGGCTTTCTCGGCCAGTTTGACCTGTTCGTGGGGGTACAAGCCGGCGAGACGTACGCCCCCCCACTCCATCTCCCCATGCATACCCAATATGAATTCCCCGGCCATGCCCACTTCGATGCACATGTCGGGAAACTCCTCCTTCAGTATGGCGGCGGCCTTCAGGCTGGCTTTGAAATCCGCCTCCCCGGCGGCTCCCACCGTGTCCAGATTGATGCCGTCCGCCCCGGAAGCGTACATGGCTCTGGCAGCATAGACAATATCCTTGACCGCCTCGTCGACGGTGGCGTCATAAGAGGCCCGGGCCCCTTCTATATCGCCCATGGGCATCAGTTCCGACGGGTTGGGGAAAGGACCGTCCGGCTGCGTGTAGGTGCCGAGATTGGGCATGGCCCCGTAGAAAAGCGGTATGTGCGTCGACAGCAGGGCCTGTTCCAGGATGGGCTGCTCCATGGTCACGATCGGCTTGATGGGTTTGAAACTGTAGTCCACATGACACAGTTCCATGGTGTCGGCCCCCATGATTTTTTCGTAGATCTGCAGCGCCTGGATACGGTCGACATTGACGCCCACACGCCTGATTTTCAGCGTCCCGGCGTCGTAAGTGAGGACCACCTCATTGCCCGGTTCCACGCTCACGAAACTGTAAGGCAGGCTGAAAATCTCGAAAAGGTGATCGATCTCCTCCTTGGAAAGGGTTGGGATGTTGCCCCTTTCGGCAGCGTCCTGAGAACCCGCTTCGAGATCGCCCATGAGCTCGCCGGCGCTCATGGTCAGGGGCGTACCGTCTCCGTAACGGGTCATAATTTTTTTCATACCCCCTCCTCCTATTCTTGCGTTTATTGGGTTTGTTGCGTTTGTTGGGTTCATTGGTTTGTTGGGTTTGTTAAGCTACCCGCTAATCCAACGATGCCAGCTAACCCATGGGTCCCGCTGATAAAGGGAAATCTTAAATCCCAATATCGATATTATAGAAAATTTCGAATATCTTTTTATTTTTAAAGGTTATATCATATACCTTGATGTTTTGCTATAAGTCTAGCTTATTGGCCCGGTAGGCCGTCAGGTACTGCATGCAGAAATCATCCCTGCCGGCCAGGGCATTGGCGGCCACGATGTTGCCCATCATCTTCTTGTCCAAAGGATTGATGATCGCCCCGTCGAGCCCTTTGGCGATGGCCATGCTCATGAAGGTTTGGTTCAAAAAGGGCCGGTTGGGCAGTCCGAAAGATATGTTTGACAGGCCGCAAACCGTGTGGATGCCCTTGAAGGTCTCCACGATCTTTTCGATGGCATTCATGAATTCCACGCCGAAGCGGTTGTTGGTGGACACCGGTTGCACCAGGGGGTCCACGTATATGTTCTCGACCGGCACGTTGTTCTGCAGCAGGCCGTTTACCAGTTTGTCGGCAATGGCCATGCGGTCGTCGGTGGTTTCCGGCATGCCGTCGTCACTCATGCACAGGGCCACCACCTTGAGGTCGGTACCGGCGACGATGGGCAACAGGGCGTCGTAACGGTCCTTCTCGAGAGATATGGAATTGATCATGGCAACTCCCTTGTGCGCGGCCAGTGCGGTTTCTATCGCCTTGGGATCCGGGCTGTCGATGCAGCACGGCCCGTCCACGACTTCCTGCACCGTCGAGACCAGCCATTTCAGATATTCGGGCTCCTGCCCCACGAACACACCGGCGTTGACATCGATGTAGTCGGCACCGGCCTCATGCTGGTCAATGGCGATTTTTTGAATGCCGGCGGCATCATGAGCCTCGATAGCCGCTTTGATTGCCTTTCTGCTTGCATTGATGAGCTCCCCCACGATTAACATGTCTCTCTCCTTTGTCGTATCGATCCGTGATGAATTACTTGGAAATAAATTCCAAGTCCCGAATCTCAAATTTCAGATTTCAAATCTCAAATCCCAAACGCTAAACACCAAACACCAGACACTAAAAACCAAACACGAAACACGAAATACGAAACACCAATCTCACTTCATGACCCCCAGTTCGGCCTCGGTTTCCTCGACGATGGACCGTATGGTTTCCTGAACGCCGTCCGGCAAGGGGTCGGGCTCGTGATTTTCAAGGATGAATTTAGCCTCAGCCAGTGACCGTTGGTAGATGTCGGTGCTGCCGGCGGCGACCCAGTCCTCGCGCATGGTGCGATCGATCATCTTGGGCTGGGACTGGCTGCGCATGTGACGATAGGTGCTTTCGTGGCTGAGAAAATCTTTTCCCACCCCGATTTCCCTGATCACATCAACCGCCAGGGTTTCATCATTCACCGGAACCCCCTGCACCGCATGCTTGATCATGCGGGCAAACTCGTTGTCCATGACAAGCTGTCCGAAATCGATGGTCATGCCCATTTCGATCATCCCCAGGCCATAGATCAGGTTGGCACCTGCCAACGCCGGCAAAAGGCCCGTGAGTGTGGTTTCGTGACCGGCTTGGGCATCACATACCTTGCTGTCGCCCTACCCGCCGGCAACCCAGCTTGGCAGCAGGTAGTAGGTGGCCATCTGAGCCACGGCGGCGTTGATGACCGCGCACTCCGGGCTTCCCACGGTGGCGGCCGCCAACCGCAGGTCCATGGCGGTGGTGGAGCTGCCGTAAATCACCTTGGCGCCTTTGCTGGTCAGCTGGCTCAACACGACGCCCCCCAACACCTCGGCATTGTGGTCCACCAGCGTTCCGGCCAGGGTCACCGGTGAAGACCCTCCGGCCATGGCCATGGAAAGAACGTTGACCGCCATGCCCGAACGGGCGCCCTCCATGATGATCTCACACGTCTCCGGGACCAGCTTCAGCGGACTCACCGGGCAGGTAATAAAAGAAACGATCGGTCTTTCGAGCAGGTTGTCCATGCCGCCGGCGATAGCCGCCGCCATGTCGGTTATTTTACGCATGAGATAGGCGTTTCCGGGCCCCATGAATCCATGCTTGGAGGTGTTGGGCAACCAGGCCTCGGCGTTGTGCAACTGTACGGTTTCCATGGGGACATCCGAGGCGCCTACGGCACGTTCGTACACATCCACGTCGCTCAGGTAGTCGCATATTTTGGCTGAATTGGCCACGTCCGCCTTGGTTGTCTCGCGGTGCTCCCCGGTGTAGGGATCGATAATGAACACCCCCTCGCCGAAGTTCGTGAATCCGACCCGGTTGCCTTCCATGATGAAATCGTTCTTGGGGTTGCGTCCGGCGAGAAACAGTTTCGAGGGCGCGGATCGGATGGCATCTTCCACGATGAAGGGCGGGATCTTCACGATTCTCTTTTGTTTGTCCACCCTGGCGCCGGATCCGTGGAAAATCTCCAGGGCCTCGTCGTTGTCGATCAGAAGTCCGGTTTGTTCCAGCACTTCAAGGGTGGCAAAATGAATGTCGTCCAATTCCTCCCGGGTAAAAACATTGAGGCTCAGTCCACCGCTTTGCCTTTTCCCGGCGTGCAGATTTCTTCTCACTGGTTCACCTCCATTTCTGCGATGATGGATTTCATCCTTGCAGCCGCCCCGTCGGGCAGCGGCAAGGGTCGATGGGTTTCCAGGATCTCTCTTGCCTTTTCATAGGCCCTTTCCGTCACGCTGCGGCCGCCGGCGTTCTCCTCCCAGGCGTCACGGCTGGAGCGGTCGAACAGGCCGCCTGCGGACATACCGCGCATGTGCCGCATGGTATGCGCATGTGTCAAAAACTCGCCGGCCGGGCCGACGTCTGTGATCACATCCAGGGCCAGCGCTTCCGGGGAGACGTCCAGGCCTCTCGCCGCCAGGTCGAGCTTTTTGATGTACTCCGCATCCATGACAAGCTTCGCATAGTCGAAGGTCAGCCCATACTCGATGCCTCCACAGCTGAAAAGAATGTTGGCTCCGGACAGTCTTGCCAGGGAGGTGTTGAGGACAAATTCATAGGCGGCTTGGGCATCGGGGATTTTGCTGCCCGTAATACCGGCGCCGCACCAGCTGGGAACGTCGTAGTACTGCGCCAGCCTTGCCGTGGCAGCGGTCAGCAGGCCGTTTTCCGGGGCGCCCATGGCGGGATTTCCGGTTTTCAAATCCATGATGGTGGCACAGCTGCCGTATATGAAGGGCGTGTGTTTCCGGACGAGTTGGGCAAGCGTCAGCGCACTTAAGAGCTCCGCGTTCTGTACGGCCAGGGTTCCCGCCAGGGTGGTCGGAGCCGTGATGCCGCTCAGCGGCATGGTTACACAACAGAGCCCGACCCCGCAGCGGGCCGCCTCGATGATGACCTCACAACACTGCTTCACCAGGGTCAGCGGGCTGGTGGGGCAGACCACGCACGTAACGCAGGGGCGTTTTTGGAAGGCGGCCATGCCACCGGAGCAGGCCGCTGCCATTTCTACGATTTTTCTGGTGTTTTCTGCACTGAAAAAGCCGTGCAGGACATGCTTTCCCGTATTGGTGACCATGGCTTCATAGTTGTGCAGCGACTGGGTGTGGGCGGGTTTTTCATGCGACCCCATGCATTTTTCTACGATGGCGATCTCATCCAGGGCATCGGCCACCCGGGTGGCCTGCCCGAGATCCTTTTTTGTGCAGGCCCTGAGCGTCAGTGTATAAGGGTCGATAATCCTGACGTTCTCTCCGAAGAGGGTGAAACACGAAAACCCCTTCTCCAGGACGACGTCATGCCCGGGGTCTCTGCCGTACAGGGTGATCTTTCCCGGTGCCAGGCGTACGCACTCCTCCATAAGATGCGCCGGGATCTTCACCCTGAATCCATCGCCGTCCTTTTCCGTATGGGCACCGTACCCCTGATAGATCTCGGCCGCCTCTTGCGACGCCACCCTGACGCCGGTTTTCTCCAGAATCGCTACGGTGGCCTCGTGAATCAGATCGATATCCGCGTCCGCAAACCCGCTTAAACTTAAATTGGCCATGGCGCCCCTTTCGCCGTTCCAACGGTGTATATCATCGCATGAGACATGTAATTTCGATAATTTTTCTGCAAAAGTCGAGCCACAGCCGCCTGCATATTTTTTTTGTATGATTTCAATTGGATATGTCATCCATTCATGCAAGGGCGCCTCGCTTCGATTCAAAAGTGGATCACATCCGGCGCACAGGAACCGGCCGGTCGGCACGATGTTGATACCGGTCCGCTTGCTATAGTGTTTATAAGAATAACGTTCCGTATGCCCTAAGCGGGTGGCGGATTTATTTTTCAAAGAATCATATTAAACCAAGGCATACCCTGTGACCGCCGGATTGTTGATGAAACGCTGAAGCCCGTCTGATTCAATAATGAATCACTGCATGGACAAACCGTGCTTTTTCAGTTTCCTGACAACGCTGGGCTGGCTGATTCCCAGATACCTGGCCATTTCCCGGGTCGAGCGGCAGTGGGCCAAGGCGTTTTTCAGCACCTTCATCTCCACATGGTCCAACTTTTCCACAAGATAGCAGCGGTCGTCGTCCCCCTCGGCATCGGTCACAGGCTCCGGTCGGTACTGCAAATCCAAACCCTGGAAAACGATGTCGTCGATCCGTCGGCCGTCCCCCATCACCACCGCTTTCTTAATCAGATTCTTCAACTCCCGCACATTACCCGGAAAGTCGTACAGTTCCAGCTTTTCAATGGCCCGGTAGGAAAGCCGTTTGTCCTGCTTAAAGGTCCGGTTGTACCTGTCCAGAAAGGCATTGGCCAGTTCGAAAATATCTTCCGGGCGCTCCCTGAGGGCCGGTATACGGATGTTGAAGGTATTGAGACGGTAGTACAGGTCTTTACGGAACGCCTCCCCGGCAACCAGGCTTTCCAGATTCTGATTCGTGGCGGCAATCACGATACAATCTATTTTGATCGGTTCGAGCCCCCCTAAATGCATGATCTCCAGATCTTCAAGACACTTCAGCAGTTTGGCCTGCATGGAAAAAGGAAGGTCGCCGATTTCATCCAGCATCAGCGTCCCTCCCTGGGCCAGCTCGAACAGGCCGATTTTGCCCTTTTGATGGGCCCCGGTGAAAGCGCCCCTCTCATAACCGAACAACTCGGCTTCCAGCAGATTTTCCGGCAGGGCGGCGCAGTTTATCTGGATAAAAGGCTTGCCGGCTCTGGGGCTGTTCTGGTGAATGAACTTGGCCAGGAGCCCCTTTCCCGTTCCGGATTCTCCCTGGATGAGGATATTGGACACCTCCATAGGGGCAAGTTTCAGGGCGGTCTTCAGCACCTGCTGCATGGCCTGGCTCTCCGCTATGATTTCACCGTGCTTGAGTTCCAGCACGCTCAGCTCCGCGAGTTCCTGCCGGTAGCGGTTGGACACCCGCCGGGTTTCGTCCAACTGCTCCAGAAGTTCGTTGAGGCGGGTCATGTCTCTTTCGTTGACCACGACCAGGGAAATCTCCCCATTCTCGTCGAAGGCCGGTGTCCCCGTGGCCAGAACGTATTTCTGCGTGCGGTGAACATATTGAAGCAGGTTCACCTGCCGTTTGCTTGACAGCACCATGGGTGTCACCGCCTTGTCCATGTACCCGTTTTCCACGAGGTATTCGATATTTCTGCCAATGACATCTTCGGCGGCGATGCCGATATACCGCTCGGCCGCCTGGTTGACGTCGATGACCGTTCCGGCATTGTCTAAAACCCAGATGCCATCGGAAGATGCATTGAATACGGTCTCGAACTGCTCGTTGAGGCGTTTGTAGGACTCCAGCTGCAGGGCGGCCTGTTTCTGTTGAAACGCATTCGTATCCTTGATGCAACAAACGGCGCCTAACACCCTGTTGTTTTCACGTATGGGAGTAACGTCCAGGATAAGCGCTTTCCCTTCGTTTTGGATGTGCTGTCCCAACTGGGGATCGCCGGTCGCAAGACACGTTGCCACCGGTTGGGCCATCTTGGGACAGGAAGCGGAAATGGGTTCGCCGAGTGTCACGGAAACATCGACGCACAAAATCGCGGAGGCCTGTTCATTGCAGAAAATGAGCCGACCGTCACCGTCCGTGGACAGGATGCCCGTACTGGCGGCATCGACGACCTTTTTCAACGCGATTTCTTTCATCATGGCTATTTCTAACCGAACCGGATAGCAGGCACTGAAAATGATTTGCCTTTTTAATTATAATGACTTACGTATTCCAAACGATATGCAATTCCCCTGAAAAAATAAAGAAAAAAAACGGGAGGGCCATGAAAAACGCCGGCAATGCACGCTTCGCCTTTACCCTTTTGTTTCTGCTGTACATGTTCGACTACATCGACAGAATGGTAATCGTTTCGCTTTTCCCTTTCCTGAAGGAGGCCTGGCATATTTCCGACACCCAGTGCGGGCTGCTTGTATCGGCTGTCTACTGGTCCATACTCCTTTTTTCCTTCCCCGTTTCCATCCTCATCGACCGGTGGAGCCGCAAAAAGACCATCGGCCTGATGGCGATTTTTTGGAGTATCGCCACCCTTCTCTGCGTCTTTACCAGAAACTTCAGACAGCTGTTCACCGCCCGTATTGCCATCGGTACCGGTGAGGCCGGCTATGCACCGGGTGGCGCCGCCCTGATTTCCGCCCTCTACCCCAGCCGAAAGAGGGCCAGGATGCTGGGAATATGGAATGCCGCCATACCGCTGGGAAGCGCTATCGGTATCGCCGCAGGCGGCATCATCGCCGAAAAGCTGGGATGGCGCCATGCCTTCGGCATCGTGGCCCTTCCCGGCCTGATCCTGGCCCTGCTTTTTTTTCGGGTCAGGGATTACAAGACCGTCCGCCTGAACCCTCCAGGGAGCGGGGACCCCGATGCCCGTTCAGGTCGTACCAGCGTTGCGTCCTTCACCATCCGGACCTTTCTCAAACCGTCCCTGGTCTTCAACAATCTGGCATTTGCCGCCAATGTATTCGTCACCACCGCCCTGATGAGCTGGCTGCCCACCTATTTCCACCGTCTCGAAGGCATTCCCATGAGCCACGCCGGGCCCAAAAGCGGGCTGGTGATGTTCATGGCGATCATCGGGGCACCTTTGGGAGGCTATCTGGCAGACCGGTGGACAGAGCGATTCCAGCGGGGCAGAATGCTTTTTCCGGCGCTTTCTTCGATCGTTTCGGCGCTCATCCTTACGATCGCCTTTAGCGGTCTTGCCGGAAATTCGCAGTACGTCGTCCTTTTGCTGTCCGGTGTCACCCTGATCATGTTCGTCCCTTCGGGTGTGGCCGTGACCCAGGATGTCGTCCACCCGGGATTGCGGGCCATCTCCCTGAGCATCAACATCGTTATCCAGCACACGCTGGGCAGTCCCCTGGGCCCGTTGTTCGTCGGCGCCATGTCCGACGGTTACAGCCTCGAAACGGCGTTCAAATTTCTGCCGCTTTTCGCACTGGCCGCCGGGCTGCTCTTTCTGGCGGGCTCCTTTTTTTACAGCCGCGACCTTTCAACCATTGCAAGCGTAGAGATTGAAATGGAATAATGTCGTTTCAGGTTTTAGGAGTTACGTTTTAAATGGATTTCCGTATGCAGCTTTGAGAACTGACCCATTGCTTCTGCCGTTCGGCGTTCAAGACGAACACCTAACACTTAAAACGAAAAACCGTTACAGCAACATCGTTCCTCGAGCAACATCGACTGTCAACAGCAACGGTGGAGGAATGGAAAGGAATATCGCCATGACCGGAAAACAGAGAATTCTGAAGGCACTGGGCATCGAGGAGGCCGACCGGGTCCCACTCTTTATTCACGGCATCAATGAGGGGCCGATCATGGGGGTGGGGAAACACCTGGTGGAGGGACTGCCCCTCGGCAAGCAGCTTCACCAGATGAACGACTCGGAAAAGGGGCTGCTCATCGAAACGCTGCTGAAACTGCTGGATGCATTCGGCATCGACGGCTACACCTGCCTGCCCATCGGGCCGGGAACCGAATTCTCCGACGATCGGGACCTTATAGACGACTGGGGGGTCGGTTTCACCCGCAGTCCGCACGGCATACCGGTCCCGACCCACCATCCGGTCGAAACCGTGGCCGACCTGGAACACTACCAGCCGCCGGCGCCGTCCCGGGACCATTTGCTGATGGTCGACCTGATGAAGGACCGCTTCAAGGACGAGAAAGCCGTTTTCTGGATGATGCGGGGGGCTTTCGTACGCAGTTGGCGCCTCATCGGCATGCAGAATTTCATGATGATGATGTTCGACAACCCCGAATTCATCCACCGGGTAGCCGAGATGGTGACGCAGTTCAGTCTCGCCCAGTTGGAGATGCTCATCGATGCCGGCCTGGATGTACTCATTGTCGAAGACGACATCGCCGACAAGAACAACACCCTGGTCTCACCGGAGCATTTTGCCACCTTCATCAATCCGTACAATCGGAAATTGGTGGACAGAGCCCACGATGCCGGTCTGAAGGTTGTGCGCCACAGCGACGGTAATCTGTGGCCCATTCTCGACATCCTGATCGAGTCGGGGTACGACGGCCTGAATCCCCTGGAACCCCAGGCCGACATGGCGTTGAAAAAGGTCAAGGCCTATTGCGGCGACCGCTTGTGCCTTTTGGGCAACATCGATTGCCAGGAGCTGTTGCCCCATGGAACCCCTGAGCAAGTCCGGGAAGCCGTTCGCACCGCCATCGCGGATGCGGCTGAAGGGGGCGGTCTGATCATCTGCTCGTCCAACACGCTGCACCCGGGCGTGGATCCCGAAAACTGTATCGCAATGTTCGAAGCGACCAGGGAGTTCGGCAGCTATGTCTGATGGTGCTGGAAATGAAGATTCGATGTCATAGCGACTGAATTGCTATCGATTCCTGATGGAAATCCCAAACAGCAAGCACCAAATTCCAATCACCAAATCACAAACCGTTCAATTGGAATTTTGACCTTTGAGAATTGCATATTGTTTGTTATTTGGTGCTTGGATATTGGAATTTAAGTGGATTTTCTTGATATGAGGTAAATAGATTGTCCTCTATGAAAAACATCGGTGCATTTTTCGATTTCGACGAAACCCTCCTGGAAGTGGAGAGCGGCAGGGTCGGCATTCAATACCTTTACGACGAGGGCCATGCCGGACGCTTTTTTATCGCCAAAGTGCTGTTTTTCAACTTCCTGTACCAACGCGGTCTGATCTCCGACGACACCATGGCCCGGAGGATGATCCGTTTCTACAAGAACAAGCCCCTGGCAGATTTCGAACAGGGAGCCGATGCCTTTTACAAAAATCACCTGAAGCCCAGGCTGGCGCCCAACGTTGCCGACAAGGTGCGGGAGCACCGGAAGGCCGGCCACCGCCTGATCCTGATCTCCGGTTCGGTGCGCTACCTGTTGAAGCCGGTCGCCGATGACCTGGGATTCCACTACCTGATCTGCACGGACCTGGAGATGCGCGGGAACGGACGCTTGACCGGCCGTCCCGACGGCCCTGTCTGCCTGAACGCCTATAAAAAGATCTACGCCGAAGAGATCGCCCGCAGGGAAGGCATCGATTTGGGCAAGTCCTATGCCTACGGCAACAGCGGCGCCGACATCCCGCTGCTGCGAACGGTAGGGAACCCCGTTGCCGTGGAGCCCACGGAAAAGCTGGCGGGAGTGGCCCGGCAGAACGACTGGCCGGTCATGCGGTACCGATAGAAAATACAAACCCGACGACGGATGTCGCAAAGACCCTCGGCTAAAGCCGAAGACTTTGGGGGCAGGGAGCCAGAGGTCGAGGGGTCAAATGAAAATCAGCTTATAGGTCATAGCTCATTGCTGATGGCAGGCTATGAGCTACAGGCTGTCAGCTGTGAGCTTTCCCATGGATGAAATTCGCGAAAACCCCATGTACCGCTACCTGATCATGCTGACGATCGCCTCGGCCGTCGGCCTGCAGGCCTGGCAGACCCTGTTCAACAATTTTGCCGTTGAGGTAGCCGGGCTGGAAGGCAAACACGTGGGCGTCATCCAATCCGTGCGGGAGATTCCCGGCTTCCTGGCCCTCCTGGCCATCTACGTCATGCTGGTCATCAAGGAGCACCGGCTGTCGGCCCTGTCCATCCTTCTGCTGGGGTGCGGATTGGGTCTGACCGGCTTGTTTCCCACCTTTACCGGTCTGACCATCACCACGCTGATATCCAGCTTCGGATTTCACTACTACGAAACCACCAACCAGTCGCTGACCCTGCAGTACTTCAACAAGGTGCAGGCCCCCCAGGTGTTCGGCCGGCAATACAGCATCGCCGCGGCTTCCAACATCGGCATCGGCCTGTTCATCTTTCTGGTGTCCTTCTTCCTATACTATTCCATGACCTATATGATCATCGGGCTCTTCATCGTGGGGGTGGCCCTGTGGGGATTCGGCCAGAACCCGGAGCGTACCGACCTTGCCCCTCAGAGGAAGCGGATGGTCCTGAGAAAGAAGTACTGGCTGTTTTACTTCCTGACGTTCATGGCGGGTGCGAGGCGTCAGATATTCATGGCCTTTGCCGTTTTTCTGCTGGTCAAGCGCTTCGAATACTCGGTTCAGGAGGTCACAATCCTGTTCGTGGTCAACAACGTCATCCGGTATTACCTGAGTCCCCTGATCGCCAAAAGTATCGTCCGCTTCGGCGAACGCAAGCTGCTCTCCCTCGAATACGCCAGTCTGATTATCGTGTTTCTGGCATACGCCTATGTGGACAACCGGCTGATGGTGGCCTTCCTGTATGTTCTGGACCACATCTTTTTCGGCTTTGCCATGGCCATCCAGACCTACTTCCAAAAAGTGGCCGATCCACGGGACATCGCCCCGAGCATGGCTGTGGGCTTTACCATCAATCACATTGCGGCCGTGGTTTTGCCAACCCTGGGCGGCCTGCTCTGGATGCTGGACTACCGCATCCCCTTCATCGCCGGAGCCTGCATGAGCATTGTTTCCCTGGCGGCCGTACAGCTGATTCGCATAGACATGCGATAGACAATGCCACTCTCGGGGCCATTGACATGCTACCTTTTTTAGGGGTGGTTTGACTTCCCGCTCACCCCTTAATCGACCTCGGCAGCAGCATCTGGTGCTGGGGACAGATGGATTTGGGATTCTGATAGACGCAACCGGCAAAGGCCGCAAGGTACTTGCGGACGTCCGTCATGGGGGCGATTTCATCGACAAAGCCTTTTTGGGCGCAGTACAGCGGCCGTGAGTAGTCATGGTACTCCTGGGCCATCTTGTTCATTTTGTCGATGACGGGTTCGAGGTCCCTGCCGGCGTCCTTTTCCTTGACCAAGCGCCTTGAAAAGCTGGCCGCAGCAGCCGTCTCTCCGTGCATGACATAAATTTCCGACGTGGCGATGCCGAGGGTAAAGGCATTGTGCCGGTTGGCAACGGGTCCGCCCATGACATAGTGGGCGGCGGCCGTACCCTTCCTGAGAAGCACCAGTATCTGGGGCACATCCGTCTGTTGAATCGAGTAAATCAGGCTCTGCCCCAGCCCCAGCAGCTCCGCCTGTTCAGCAATATCGCCCACATCGATTCCCGACGTATCCTGAAACCAGATGATGGGTACCCGGTCTCTCCCGCAGAGGGTGACGAACTCGTTCATTTTGATCAGCCCCTGCCTGTACAGCTTGCCGCCGATGCCGGGATAATCGGCGTATTCGGGATACTCCTCACCCAGAAAACCCTGCCGGTTGCCGATGCAGCCCATCAGGAATCCGTCGATTTTCACCAGGCCCGTGTAGACCTCCGGGCCGTATCCCGGGCGGTACTCCATGTGTTCGCTGTTGTCCACCAGCCTTGCCAGGACCTCGTCGAAACTGTACATCTGCTTTTGATTGAAAGGGATCAGGCGGTAGAGATCCTCGGCGGGGAAACGCGGCTCTTTGGGTTCGGCCACGCGGAAAAACTTGGGATTGTACGCCGGCATGTCCTTCATGTAGTCCTTGACGCCGTCCAGTACCTCGGTTTCCTTTTCATAGACATAGCGGAAAAATCCGGTCTTGTCGTAGTGGATGGACGTCGAGCCGGGCGGTTTGGCCTTGAACTGCTTGGCGGCATTGATAAGTGCTTCGGCGCCTTCCAGATCGAAGTATCCCTTGGGGGACATGCCGCTCAGGATCCCTCCCCCGCCTACGGCGATGTTGCAATTCTTGTGGGCAAACAGGATGGTGGGGCTGATGCCCTGGTAGCCCCCGCCGGCCGGGTTGGTGCCGTAAATAGCCGCCAGGATGGGAATACCCAGCTGCTCCAGCTCGGCATGGCGGAAAAAAGTCGTCCCGCCGCCCCTCCGGTTGGCGTAGAACTTTTCCTGTTCCGTAAGTTTGACGCCGCTGCAGTTCACCAGCCAGACAAGGGGAATATTCAGCCGTTTGGAAAGATTGGTCACCCGCAGGATATTTTCATACTGTCCCGGCAGCCAGGCACCGGCCATCACCTTGTTGTCGAATCCGATGATCACGGCCCATTTTCCGGCAATTTTTCCCAGCCCATCGAAAACATTGGTGCTGCCTTCCTGGTTGTCCTCAGGGTTGTAAAGCGTGTGCAGAGGGCACCAGGTGCCAGGGTCGACCAGGTAGCGCAGACGCTGCCACACGGTCATTTGTCCGCGGGCATTTATCTTTTCCTCGGGGAAGCCCAACACCTTTACCTTGTCCACTTCCGTCTCGATCTCGGCTTCGACACCTTTAATCTGTTCGACGTTTTCCTCGCTGCTGGCGATCTGTCCCTTGTTGAGCTCTTTTCCGAATTCCGGCATTTTTTCAAAATAAGGTCGCATGGTAGCTCCTGAATGTCATTTTACGTTGCACGTGTTAGGTTTTAGGCCGTCTGAAAGCATAGAGCGAATAACTTGACGTAACACGTAAAACCTAAAACGTAAAACGAGTTTGCATATTTTACTGGCTGATCGGCCACTCGTCCCGTTCTTGCAAAACCTCCCGCAACACCTTCAGGGCGGCATTGGTCGCGGGAACCCCCCCGTACACCAAAGTCTGGAACATGGTTTCGGCGATATACTGAGGCGGGCAACCCACGTTCAGAGCCGCCTGGACGTGCAGTTTCAGTTCATCGAGCCGGGAAAGTACGGTCAATGCGGAAACGGTGATAAGCTGTCTTGTCGCATGGGGCAGTTTTTCACGGGCATACATCCTGCCGGTGATGAACAGGGACATATCCTTTGCCAGTTCCTTGTCGAACGCCCGCCACAGGTCGAAGGGGCGCTCCCCTTCCACGCCCT
>JAJDNW010000010.1 GCA_022340465.1 Deltaproteobacteria bacterium
CCTATTGTTTCTTTACGTACAGCCAAATTTAAATTCGAATTCCCCGCTTCTTGCAGCGCGGTATGAATTTTGGTTTTTCGCATAGGAGCGACGTAGTCGCGTTTCATAAAAGACCGGGCGCCCTCCATCCGGAGGGCGCCCGGTCTTTTATTTTTATTGGCTGTAGAGCACCGCCAGAATGGTGGCTTCGCCCTTCTTGGCCTGTATCAGGTGCGGTGTGGTGGAAAGGTAGTAAACACTGTCGCCGGGTTCCAGATCGAAGGCATCGGTGCCGATCTTAAGGTTGACCACCCCCTGGAGGACGTGGATGAACTCCTCGCCCGCGTGCACGGACATCTCTTCGTCCGGGTTTTCCTTGAGTTCCACGATCAGTGCCTCCATGTGGCGTCCCTTGACGTCGGGCGCAAGGCTCATGTAGGTGTAGACCTCCTGGCTGCCTTTTTTGGCGGTTGAGCGGCTGATTTTTACCTTTTCGTTCTTGCGGGTGACCGAGTAAAGCCGGTCCCCCTGGCCCGAAACGATTCTGCCGAAGGCGCTGTCCAGGGCCTTGGACAGTTTTATGGAGGTCCCCAACTGGGGCTGGGCCCCGCCCTTTTCGATGGCCTCGAGAAAATCCACGTCGAACCCGGTCATTTTGGAAAGTTCCTCCAGGGAAAGCCCTTTTTCCTGCCTCAAAACGCTGATCCGATCGCCGACGCTTTCGACAGGGGTGTCGCCGGCCATGGAAATTTCACCGGTCAGGTCTTCAAAGTAATCCACGTTGATAGGCGGTTTGCGGTCGTTTTGTCCCATTTTCAAATCTCCTCACAGGCTTGGTGGTCCGATGATGATCGATTGTTGTGTTCTGCTTGCCTTTGCCGGTGGCAAAAAAATGTCTGCCGCTACAGGCACCTAGCCCCGATGTGCCGCGATATCACGATGCGCTGTACCTCCGAGGTGCCCTCGCCGATGTCCAGCAGTTTCTGGTCTCTGTAGAAGCGTTCCACGTCGTACTCGCGCATGAGTCCGTATCCGCCGTGGATTTGAACGGCGTGGTTGGCACAGCGGTACATCAGCTCGGAACAGTAGAGTTTGGCCATGGCGGCTTCTTTGGAAAAAGCCATGTCGTTGTCGCGCAGCCAGCAGGCCTTGTACAAAAGGAGCCGGGCGCATTCCAGTTCAACGGCCATGTCGGCCAACTTGAAAGCATTGGCCTGAAAGTTGGCTATGGGGCGTCCGAACTGCTCCCTCTCGTTGCTGTACTTCAGCGCCAGGTCGAAACACCCCTGGGCGCCTCCCAGGCCCATGGCGCCGATGGAGAGGCGGCCGCCGTCGAGGGTCTGCATCATCTGGTGAAAGCCGTGACCCCGGGTGCCCAGAAGGTTTTTCCTGGGAACCCGGCAGTCTTCGAAAAACAGCTCGCTGGTGTTGGACGCCCGCCACATCATCTTGTCGTGCATCACGCGGGCGGTATATCCCGGCGTGCCTGTTTCCACCAGGATGCAGGACAACTCGGGTTTGCCGTCTTCGCGGGTTCCGGTTTTGCACAGCACCGTCACCCCGGCCGAAATGTCGGTGGAGGCATTGGTGATGAAAATCTTGCTGCCGTTGATGACCCACTCGTCGCCGTCCAGGACGGCGGTGGTGCTCGAGTTGGCCGCATCGGAGCCCGCGTTGGGTTCGGTCAGGCCGAAACCCCACAGGGTTTCCCCGCGGCAGAGTTTGGGCAGGTACTTTTTTTTCTGTTCCTCGCTGCCGAAATAGTAAAGCGGGCCGATGCCCAGTGAGTTCCCCGCCGCGACCGTGGCGGCATGGGAGCCGTCCACCCGGGCGATCTCCTCGGTGGCGATGATGTAGGACACGTAGTCCATCCCCTGTCCGCCGTAGGCTTCGGACACGAAAATGCCGAAGAGGCCCAGTTCGGCCATTTTTTGCATGGTGTCGTAGGAAAAGGTTTCCTGCTTGTCGAGTTCGCAGGCGACCGGTTTGATTTCGTTTTCGGCAAAGCCCCTCACCGAGTCTCTCAGGATTTCTTCGTCAGTTGAAAGCGTGAACTCCATGGCGGCTCCTTATATGATGGCGGTTATCACACGGTTAGCGGTTTGGTCGTTTCGTATGGGCCCGTTCTTACGGTACGTCGATCTATTTCGAAATAATTTTATCCCAAACCTGATTCGACTTAGGTCAACGTTGCAACGCCGGGGTTTATGCCAACCATGTCATATGCATAAATGGAAATGAAGCGGTTGTCAATGACGCTCAGCACTGCGCCGGGTTCAGGCCGGGGCTTTTCAGGGCTGTTGACACAAGCGGTGCTTCAAATGCGTGTAGCGTTTCTTGACCTTGTCGTTGCCGACCCCCATGCCCATGGCCCTGCGGGTACCGATGAGCACCACCAGGCTTTTCCCCCGGGTGACGGCGGTGTAGATCAGGTTGCGCTGCAGCAGCAGGTAGTGCTGGGTGAGAACGGGCATCACCACGGCGGGGTATTCGGAACCCTGCGACTTGTGCACCGAAATGGCGTAGGCCAGGACGATTTCGTCCAGTTCGGAAAAATCGTAGGGGATCGCCACGCCGTCGAAGGCGATTACCGCCTGCTGATCCACCGGATAGATGGCGGCGATCCTGCCGATGTCGCCGTTGAAGACCATTTTGTCATAGTTGTTCTTGATCTGCATCACCTTGTCACCGATGCGAAAGGTGACGTTGCCGCGGCTGAGGCCCATGCTTTCCGGCGTCAGAGCGCTCTGCAGGGTGTGGTTCAGGTTGACCGCCCCCACAACGCCTTTGTGCATGGGCGTCAGCACCTGGATATCCTCCAAAGGGTCCAGGCCGAAACGCCGGGGAATGCGTTTAGACACCATTTCCAGAATCAAGGCCAGGACTCGGTTCGGGTCTTCCTGTTCGATAAAGTAAAAATCGCTGTGCCGGTCGTCGTCCCCGGGGGGGGAGAGGCAGGGGACCACGCCGTTGTTGATGGCGTGGGCGTTCGTGATGATTTTGCTTTCCCGGGCCTGCCGGAAAATTTCGGACAGGGTGATCACCGGGAATGCTTTCGCCCCGATAATGTCGTTGAGCACATTTCCGGCGCCCACTGAGGGCAGTTGGTTGACGTCGCCCACCAGGATCAGCGCCGCGTGATCGGGCACCGCCTTGAGCAGGTGATGCATGAGGATGGTGTCGATCATGGAGGCTTCATCGATGATCAAGAGGTCGCAGGCCAGCGGGTTGTTTTCGTTTTTCTGAAAACCGCCGTTCTGCATACTGAATTCCAGCAGGCGATGGATGGTTTTGGCCGGGTGCCCGGAGGTTTCC
Source organism: Deltaproteobacteria bacterium (assembly GCA_022340465.1). Taxonomy (NCBI): domain Bacteria; kingdom Pseudomonadati; phylum Myxococcota; class Myxococcia; species Deltaproteobacteria bacterium. The sequence goes on from JAJDNW010000010.1 coordinate 3,295, forward strand.
TGCATGCGCTTGGCTGCGCGGCCGGTGGGGGCTGCCAGCAGGGTCTCGACGCCGCACCTGGCAACGATTTTCAACAGGGCGTTGATGATGGTGGTTTTGCCGGTGCCGGGGCCGCCGGTGACGACCATGACCTTGGCCGTGAGCGCGAGGCCGACGGCCCTGGCCTGACTGCGGGCCAGGCGTATGGACAGCTTTTTTTGCACCCACGCCAATGCTTTCCCGGCATCGACCGGTTTGACGGCCCGGGGGACGCGCATCAGCCGGTCGAGTTTTTCGGCGATCCGGGTTTCGCACAGATGGTATTTGGCCAGATACACGGCCTTGTTGCGGCGCGGCCGGTTTCCTTTGGTTTGGAGCAGGTCTTCGACGACGATTTTTTCAAACGACGCCAGCACGCCCAGGGCGTGGACAAGGACGTCACGGTCGACTTTCAGCATATCGCCGCACCGCCGGACCAGCTTTTCATAGGGGTAGTAGACATGCCCCTCGTCGGCGAGTTTGTGCAGCACATAGAGGATGCCGGCTTCGGCTCTCTGGGGTGAATCCTTGGGAAAACCCATTTTTTCGGCGATGCCGTCGGCGATGACAAAGCCGATGCCGAAGATGTCCATGGCCAGGCGGAAGGGATTCTCCCTGACCACGCTGATGGAGCGGTCGCCGTAGTGTTTGAAAATTTTAGTGGCGTAGCCGGAGCTGACCCCGTGGGACTGCAGGAAGAGCATGACGTCACGAATTTCCTTCTGATCCTGCCAGGCCTTGCGAATCATGGCGATACGCTTTTTGCCGATGCCGTCGACGCCGGCAAGCCTTTCGGCCTGGTGTTCGATGACGTCGAGGGTGTCCTTGCCGAACTTTCTTACGATGCGGTCGGCCATTTTGGGTCCCAGCCCCTTGATGAGTCCGGATCCCAGATATTTCCGGATACCATAGACCGTGGCCGGCACGGTGGTTTTGTAGCTCGTGACTTTGAACTGTTCGCCGTAGGAGGGGTGACGGGTCCACTCCCCGGTCATTTTCAGGATTTCACCGGGGGTCGGGGAGATCATGCTGCCCACAACGGTTACCAGGTCACGCTGGCCAAACACCTTGACCCTGGCAACGGTGTAGCCCGTTTCCTCACTGGTGTAGGTGATTCTTTCAATCTGGCCGGTTAGGTCCATAGTAATGCGTTTTACGTTTTAGGTGTTAGCTCTTATGCGGCTTACAGGGCTTGGCTTCAAATGGCCGGCAGGCACCCGGGTATGCTGTCGGCCGCTTGTTTCAAATTGACACTTACCACTTAAAACATAAAACCTAAAACGGCTATTGTGTCAACATATAGTGTTTTTTTATTGACAATTGCCCCATATATTGAGCATTATGGGATGCAATCAGGGAAATAAATTTAGACGCGGCATCAAAAGACCCACGCACATGAACCGCAGAAGTTTCATTTGGAAAGGTTTGCTGGCCCTGGGTGGATTTTTATCCGGTTACGGTGGATTGGGCTCGGTGCCGGCCGGGGCTGCTTCCCTCACCGGGCGTTGCACCGGAGGGCGGAACCGCCGGTCGCGCATGGCCCTGATCATCGACGACATCGGCCAAAGCCGTGCCCGCGCCCGCCAATTTCTCGATCTCGACGTTGTGCTGACCTTCTCCATTCTGCCGCATCTGCCCTATTCGGACCAACTGGCCCGCGAAATGCACGGGATCGGATACGAGGTCATGCTCCATCAGCCCATGGAACCCTACAGCGCTGCCTGCGACCCCGGACCCGGGGCTCTGTTTGTCGGTGACGGCAGCCGGCGGATAGCGCGGGTCATGGAAGGGAACATTCGCACGCTGCCACAAGCGGTCGGTGTCAACAATCACATGGGATCGCGGTTTACGGAAAGCGCTGAAGATATAGGCGCCGCACTGAAGATCGTCAAAAAGAACGGGCTGTTTTTCGTGGACAGCTGCACCACGAATCACTCCAAAGCGCGCGCCATGGCCAGATCCTTCGATATCCCCGCCCTGTCCCGGCGCGTTTTCCTGGACAACGTCCGGGAGGAGTCGGCAGTGCTGCGGGAACTGTACCGGGTCAAACGGCACGCTCTCCGCAAGGGGCGGGTCGTCGCTATCGGTCACCCCTTTCCCGAAACCGCCCGGGCTATCCGGCGTTTTGCCATGGATGCCGACAACACCGATATCCGGCTGGTGAGTGTTTCGGGCCTGATGCAATCCCCCTGACATCGAGCCGCCGCCGTGGGCGCTGTCCGGCGCACCGGCTTACCTCACCGGTGCAACGCCGAGGCCTATTGGTGGGCCTTGCGAATTTCGGCTTCGATCATCTGCTGAAGACTCTGCATGCCGCGGTTTTTCACCCGCTTGCCATTTAAAAAAACGGTCGGTGTGCCGCGCACGTCCGCGGTTCGGCCGTTGTTTAGATCCCTGGAAATCAACGCGGCGATTTCCGGCGATTTTCTGTCGGCTTCGAATTTAATAAGGTCCAGGTTGAGTTCCGTGGCGATTTCCTTCAGTTTTTCTTCATTCAGAGATCTGAAGTTTTTAAAAAGCAAGGCATGGAATTCCGGGAATTTACCCTGCTTGTCGGCGGCCAGGGCCGCGGTGGCGGCTTGCCTGGAGAACTTGTGGCTCGACAGGGGAAACATTTTAACGACCACCCTGACATTATCGGGATATTTTTCCAGCAACTGCCGGAATAGCGCTTCGAGTCGCGCGCAGTAAGGTCACTGGTAGTCGTCGAACACTGCAAGCGTAACCGGTGCATCCGGATTGCCTATGACGGGGGAACCCTCAGTGGATATCTCGCTGACCAGGTCGATGCGAACCATTTTGACCCGTTGATCGTCTTTGCTGCTCAGAATCAGGAGATCCAGATCCTCGGCGAATGTCAGGCTGTCGAAATGGCTCCCCACTGTAATCCGGTTGACCGGTTCGTTTCCCATGTTGGAATAGACCAGTACTTGGCCGGGGGTGAGAATGAACATCAGTTTGCCGTCCGGCGATGTATCCACATCCAACGGCGGCTGTTGGAGATCGAACTGTTTCAGGGTCGTCGCTTCGATGTCGAGGGCTGCGGCGTGACCATTGGCCGTCAACAGCAACGCCGTCATTATGATCAGACAGAAGCATGGAGCGGTTTTGAATTTCAACGTATTTTCCTCCTGATTCGCGGTTAAAAGATAGCGGAGAAATCGCGTTTCACATTTCCTGCACAACAGGGAACGTTTTTATATGATAGAGGGCTGATGGGTCAAACACAAATTGTTCCATGCTTGATAATCTGGTGATTATCTATTAATATCTGCGATGCCCTTAGGCGTTTTGGCAATTGGCATATAGTGTTTGTCAGAATAGCGTTCCGTGTGCCAATCCAATGTTGAAACGGAACATATGTATGACAAATGCATATAGATGCTTAATTCAGGGACTGAACTCATGGGTTACGTGTTCGACTTCAACGATGCGGTGGCTTACGACCGGTGGGTAAACAATCCCCGCACCCACAAAACAGCGCGGCTGGAAAACCGGCTGATGACGGACATGCTGAAACCGATCAAGGGGGAAACCCTCCTGGATATCGGTTGCGGCACCGGTGCGAGTCTGCACCCCTTTCTCGAGCTCGGTTTGTCCGTGACGGGCATCGACCCCTCGCCGTACATGCTGGATGTTTCGGCGCGTAATTACGGCGATCGGGTGGACCTTTACCGGGGGATCGCCGAGGACCTGCCTTTCGAAGACAACTCTTTCAATCACGCCAGCCTGGTGACCACCCTGGAATTCGTAGACGATCCCCTCAAAGCCCTCGAAGAGGCGTGCCGGGTGGCGAAAGACAGGATCTTTGTGGGGGTGCTGAACCGCTACGCTTTCAAAGGGGTCCAGCGGCGCCTGCAGGGCATTTTCAGTCACACCATATACAACCGTGCCAGATTTTTCAGCGTTTGGGAAGTCAAGCAAATGTTCCGGGACCTGTTGGGGCGTGACATCCCCGTGTCATGGAGAACGGTAAGTCAACTTCCGGCCACAACCGGTGAGGCGGCCATGAAATTCGAGACTTCCGGCATTGTTCAACGGTTTCCATTCGGGGCTTTTGCAGGCATTGTCGTGACCCTGGTTCCCAGATTCAAAACCAGGCCCCTGATCGTCCGCCACCATGCCAAATCCGGTGCGGCGACGTGATTCGATCTGATCCTCGGAGCCGGGTCAGAGGTATTTGGTTGAACCGGTAACAGCAATGGGTCAACTCTATCGGGAGAATAAGAATGGAAGCCTATCTGTACGAAAAAATGGCTGAAGACCGCGTGCGCTGCAGCCTCTGCAGCCACCGCTGCATTGTCAAGCCGGGTGAATGCGGCCTGTGTCATGTGCGCGAAAACCGCGACGGGGTCCTGCACACAAAGGTTTACGGCAGGCTGATTGCCCGGCATGTGGATCCCATCGAGAAAAAGCCTCTGTATCATCTTTATCCCGGCAGCCAGTCTTACTCCGTGGCCACGGTTGGGTGCAATTTCCGATGCCGGTTCTGCCAGAACGCGGACATCGCCCAGATGCCTTATGAACAGGACGGCCGCATTCTGGGTGAAACCGTGACGCCCGATGCGGTTGTCCGGGCGGCACTGGCGGCAAACTGCCGGACGATCGCCTACACCTATACCGAACCCACCGTTTTTTTCGAATTTGCCTATGAAACCGCAAAACTGGCGCATGACAAGGGCCTTGCAAACGTATTCGTGAGCAACGGCTACATGACGGCCGAAGCCCTGGAGATGATCGGCCCCTATCTTACCGCGGCCAATGTCGATCTGAAGTCATTCGATGACCGTTTTTACAAGACCTACTGCGGCGCAAGGCTCCAACCGGTCCTGGACACCCTGGTGCGGATGAAGTCATCGGGCATCCTGGTGGAAGTCACCACGCTGATTATTCCGGGGCTGAACGACCAAAGGCGTGAGTTGGCATCCCTGGCGGGATTCATCGCGGAGTCGATGGGTCCGGAAACGCCCTGGCACATCAGTCGTTTTCATCCCACCTACAAGCTTACCGACCGCCCCCCGACACCGGTCGATACGCTGTTGAAAGCGCGGGAAATCGGAATGGCCGCCGGGTTGAAATATGTCTACACCGGCAATGTGCCCGGAGAGGCCTATGAGAGCACCTTCTGCCCCCAATGCGGCCAACGCATTATCGAACGCTGGGGGTTCAGCGTCCGGGATTATGCCATCGACCATGGCCGGTGCAAATTTTGCGGGGCGGCGATAGACGGGCTGGGGATCTAGCCTTCCCGCTGCTTCATATTGAAATGTCCGGAAGCATGGATCGCAAAATCGATGCTTGTCAAAACGCCCCGAATATTGAAAAATACGGTCCATGAGCCATACGAAGACGCTAGTTGAGGCTGCCGACGAGCCGCTGGTCAGCGTGATCATTCCCACCTACAACCGGGGGTGGATCCTGCGGGAGGCCGTTGAATCGGTCCTGGCCCAGGATTATGGGGCGTTGGAACTGATCGTAGTGAATGACGGGTCCACGGACGACACCGCCGTGATCCTCGAGACCTATGAAGGCATTGTCGTCGTGCATCAGGCCCGCCGGGGCGTCAGCGCCGCGCGCAACAGGGGGGTTGAGCGGGCCAGGGGCCAACTGATCGCCTTCCTCGATTCCGACGACCTGTGGCTGCCTGAAAAGCTGTCGGTCCAAACGGCCTTTTTCCGTGATCATCCGGAGACCGAGGTCTGCCAGACCCAGGAGACATGGATCCGCAACGGTCGTCGCGTCAATGCCGGCAAGCGCCATCAAAAGCCATCGGGCATGTTCTTTGCGCGCTCGCTGGAACTGTGCCTGGTGAGCCCGTCGGCCGTTATGCTGAAAAAGGGATTTTTCCGGCGCATGGGCGGGTTTGACGAGGGTCTGCCCGCCTGCGAAGACTACGACCTCTGGCTGCGCATCAACGCGCGCCACCCGATCCACCTCATCGACCGCCCCTTGGTCGTCAAAAGGGGCGGGCATGCCGACCAGCTTTCCGCGGAGCGGGGACTCGATAAATACCGGATCGCATCCATCTGCAAAATCGTCGACAGCGGCATCCTCGATGCTGAACAGAAAACGGCGGCCCTCCGCGTCCTCGCACAAAAGTGCAGGGTCTATGCAGACGGTTGCCGCAAACGCGGGCGCCTGGAGGAGGCCGCCCACTACCGTGATCTGGCCGTTAGCTATTCATAGGGTCAGCTGGTTCGTTGGGTTAGTGAGTTCATTGGGTTAGCGAAAAACTCAATGAGCAAAACAACCGAAGGGCAGGGGCGTTTTAGCCTATTAAACCTGCTGCGAATCGAAATCGCTATCGAAATCGAAACGACCCAATTCCAGTCCCGATTTCGATTTGAATGGCGCCGTTCGATAGGACGCTGCCCAGTGGCTTATCACCTGCCTGCCCCCCCCACGCCCCCCCCGGAACCATCGTTTTCCGTCCCCATCTCTTAACCCCACCGACATTTCAGTAATAATTGGTAAATTATAGTTATTTATAGAAGTATTTATTTGAATCTATGTTATTCTCATTGACATAGCGATTGTAGTCAATCATATATAATTCATGCTAACATTCCTAAATCATAGTAAATCACTTGCAAATTCATCTATACAAACAGCAAGATATAAATAACTAAAAATGATAAATAATTACAATAGTGTCGTCGAGCCGCAGCAATCCTCCCGTTTTTCTACCGCGACACCGTATTTCCGGGTCATTTTGCTTCTGTCGATCGCCCTCGTGGCGCTGCCGGCAACCGGTTGGGCGGAGCGCATCTTCTTTGCCGGGTACAAGGGCGGCTTTTACATTCGTTCGGAAGAGGAGGGGGGCATGGAGCTGCGCCTTGGCGGCGCCCTGCAGAGCGACTACCGCTGGTATGCCGAACAGGAAAGGGCGGACAACGGCTTCGACATCCGTCGCGCCCGCCTGCGATTCCGCGGACAGCTGACCCAATACCTGCGGTTCAAGATGGAATACGAGTTTCAGGGCAATGAAACCGACAACCTGGTGGACGCCTGGGTGGAGGCCGTTTTCGGCCGGCCGTCCCTGCGCTTCGGCCAGACCAAGGAGCCCTTCAGCCTGGAGTGGCAGACCCTTGACAAGGGGCTCTATTTTGCCGAAAGGTCCATGGGCTACTACCTGGGGCCCAAGCGGGACCTGGGCGTCATGCTGCACGGTTCGGTGTTCGACGAGGTTTTCACCTATGCCGGCGGCCTCTTCAACGGAGATGGCGACGATGGTTCCGTGTCCGGCCCGGAGGAAGACGTGCCCGAGGCGGCCGGCCGGCTGGTGTTCAGCCCCTTCCGGCGATCGTCCCTGAGCTGGCTCAACCAGTTCCAGGTGGGCGCTTCGGCCACCTATGCCCAGATCGATCCCATCAATGTCAATCTTTCCGTTAAGAGCACGGGCATGGTGGGGAGCCTGCGAACGCTTTATCTGTTGACCCACAACACGAAATACGGGGTGATCCAGGACGTGGGGGACCGCAAGCGCATGGGCCTGGAAGCGGCCTGGGCTCTGGGTCCCCTGATTTTTCAGGGGGAGTACGTGCGCCTGTTGTACACGGACCTGGAGGCCAGCGGTGAAAATCCCGAGGACGCCTCCTTGTTGACCTGGTATGCCAGCGCCATGTGGTGTCTGACCGGCGAGCGGCCGCTGTTGTCCGGCGGCCGGGTCAAGCCCATCTACCCCTTGCGGTTTTTCAATCCGGCCGAGGGCACCTGGGGGGCGCTGTGCCTGGCGGCCCGCTACGAACACTTCTCCGGCGACCCGGACTGGATCAACCCGGACTCGTACGTGTCGGTGGAAGAAGCCGACGCATACAGCCTGGCCCTGAACTGGGTGCTTTACCCCATGGCCCGGATCGTACTGGATTTTAGCCACACCGATTTTTCGGACCCCATCCGCTCGCGGGTCCTGACGACCGGATCGGTCGAATATATCGACGAGGAGAATGTCGTAACCCTGAGATTCAGCATCGATTTTTGAGGAGGGAAAGATGAAAAGGAACGTAATGATTTTTGGCTTGTTGTTGGTGATTTGCGTGTGCTGGGGGGTGGAGGCTTTTGCCGCCTACCACCATGAAGGGGAAAGCGACAGCGATAATTTTCTGACCGCCTATCCGTCCAAGCTGGGCACCAAGCTGGACAGCTGCAACCTGTGTCACAAGGGCGGCGAGTATGTGAACGAAAAGGACAAACTCGTTTATGGCGGCTCCTGCCAGTACTGCCACGGGACCTACGGATATGATGGCCACGGTGACATCGAAGCGACCCTGAACGCCTACGGCGTGGCTTACAAGGTGTCTTACGGGGTTAACGGCAGAAACGCCACTGCCGTAAAAGCCATCAATACCGCTGACAGCGACGAAGACGGCTACACCAACGCCGCTGAGATCGCGGCCAACACCTATCCCGGCAATGCCGATGACTATCCCGGCTTGACGCAGGCTCCCTACCGGATCTACACCATGGGGCAGCTCGAGGCCCTGGGCGCGCACACCCAGTTCATGCTTATGAACACCTCCCGGTCCGGAGACTTTTACGCCGAGTACACGGGCGTGCCCATGAGAACCCTGCTGGACGATGCCGGCATTCTGGAAGGAGCCACCGGGATCTGGGTGTATGCACCGGACGGCTGGGGGCAGACCCATCCCCTGGATTATGTGGAAGACGTGGAATACTACCATGTATACGGCAACATGCCCGGGGAATCCTACCAGTATCCCCCGGCCACCTACTACTGGGATGAAATGGCGGACATCGCCTTGAACCCCGACAGCGGCTGGTGCGACTACAGCGCGCCTTCCTGCACCGGGCGGTCCCCCGGATCCAGCATTGCCGTCTCCGGTGGGTTGAAAGCGATCCTGGCCTACAAGCGTGAAGGGGCCTACATGGATGCCGGGGTGCTGAACGATGAGAACAGCCTGGACGGCGAAGGGCCCTTTCGGGTGGTGGTGCCCCAGAAGGATCCCAACGCTCCGGACCAGTCCAGCAAATCGGGCGATCAGGACGTCAAATGGCCCTATGTAGAAGCATGGGATCACAATGCCGGCTCCTGTTCCCGTTCGGCCACCATCATCAAGGTGGAGCCGCTGCCTGAGGGAATGACCGACATCGACATCTACGAAGCGGGGTGGGCCTATGTGGACCAGAAAAAGATCATCGTGTACGGCGCCATCGACGGCACGGATTCCAACGGCAACGGCATTCTGGACAGCGAGGAGGGGACCGATGCCACCAAGGACTTCGACGGTGACGGCACGCCCGACTACCAGGACAGCGACACCGCCTCGGTGCGTCATCCCAACGGCGTGGAGAATGTGCTGCTGCACACGTCGGACGGCAACCTGGCCGCCGTGTCCTGCGTGGCGGACGACGACCCCTCGGTACCCCAGACCGGCAAACCGGATCAAACGTTTCCCTATGGCCTCAACAAGTTTCAGATCACGGATTTGACCCCCGGGGCTACGGTCACGTTGCAGATCCAGTTTCCGGCGGCCGTGCCGACCACGGCCAAGTACTACAAGGTCAATGCCCTGGGGACGTGGATCGAGGTGCCTTTCGGCAGCAATGACGGGGATGCCCTCATCAGTCTGACCCTGACCGACGGCGACGCGGCGACCGACGGCGATAACGCGGCCGACGGCACCATCACGGATCCGGGAGGCATCGCCACGCTGTCGACGAGCGATAGTTCAGAAAGCAGCTCATCGTCGGACGACAACTTCTGCTTTATCTCCAGCATGTTCTAAAGTAGAGCTTGAACCGAGATAGCGAGCGCATTCCCTGCAGCTTGCTGCAGGGTAAGCGAGCGAATCATAATTGATAGAATTCCTTACGGTGACGATTCCCCTTAAGCTTGCTGCGGGGAATCGTCAATTCCTCCGTCTTTGGGCGGGGGAAATTCAGACTATATCCACTTGACCCGGTCGGGACGGTAGCAAACGGTGATCGTCTCGCCCGGGTAGATGCTTTTCCGGGTGTGTCGGCCCCTGTCCGGCTCGGCGGCCAGGCGCAGGGTGAAAGGGTGGCCGCCGACGATGATGGTGGCGAACACCCGGCCGGTCCTTTTTTCCAGGCTGAGACGTGAAACCGTGCCGTGGAGGAGATGACAATTTTTTCCTGCGCTGACTGCCGGCAACAGGTCGATGACGGCGGCCGCGTCCGGGGCGGGCGGCGGCGGGGCGACCAGCTGTTGCCCGTCGGCCAGAACCTTGCCCCACTGTCCCGTTTCCAAATGCCGCCAGGGGCCGAAAATGACGCTTTCGCGGCCGGTTCCGAAGATGCGGCCCTTGAACAGGTGCAGCACTTCGTCGCAAATCTCTAGCAGCCACTGCCAGTCATGGCTGGCGATGATCAGGGTGGTGTCCGATTCCTGCCGGGCCTTCAGGGCCGCCTCCTTGATGAGCTGGGCGCTGGCGGCATCCACGCTGGCGGTCGGTTCGTCCAGCAGAAGGACTTCGGGTTCCAGCGCCAATCTTGCGGCCAGGGCGACGCGCTGTGTTTCACCACCCGAAAGCGCATACCACGGTCGCCTGAGCATCTCTTTCCCGTCCAGCCCCACCATGGCCAGCACCCGGTTGGCCGTTTCGACCGCCGAACCGCCGTTGCCTCTTAATTTCAGACCGTAGGCCACATTCCTGAAAACGCTGCGCTTCATCAGAAAAGGCTCCTGTGGCAGCAGGGTGATGCGAAACCTGGCAGCGCGGGAAAACGGCTCGACCCGGCGGCCGCGGAACCGGATGTCGCCCCGGGTCGGTTTTTCGATCAGGCCCAGCATTTTCAGAAGCGTGCTCTTCCCGCTGCCGTTCGGCCCGATGAGCCCAACGATGGATGCCGCTTGGATGGCGAGACGGTCGATGGCGAGAACGGTTTTGCCGCCGTAGGCGTGTTTCAAGGCGTCGATTTCGAAAATAGGGGCGGCCACGTCAATACCTCCGCCGCAAAAATGACACGGAGATGTTGACCAGAAAGGCGATCGCCAGGAGAACCAGGCCCAGGGCGACGCCCATGCCGAATTGGCCCTTGTTGGTCTCCAAGGCGATGGCGGTGGTGATGGTGCGCGTGTGCCACTTGATGTTGCCGCCGACCATCATGGAAATGCCCACTTCGGTCATCACCCTGCCATAAGCGGCGATCCCTCCGGCCAGCAGGCCATGGCGGGCCTCCCACAGGCTGGTCAGGAAGAGCTGCCGCCGGCCGGCGCCCATGGAGACGATGGCCGTGCGCAGTTTACGGTCCATGCTTTCCACGGCCGTGGCACTCAGGCCGATGACGATGGGCAGGGCCAGGATGGTTTGGCCGATGGCGATGCCCGGCAGGCTGAACAACAACCTAAAATTTCCGAGTGGTCCCCGGTTGGTCAGAAAGGCGTAGACGATGAGGCCGATGAAGACGGTGGGCAGGGCCATCAGGGTGTCGACGACGGTCCGGATCGATTTTTTCCCCCTAAAGTCGAAATACCCCAGGCAGAAACCAAGGGGAATGCCCGCGACCAGGCTGCAGCCGATGGAGTAGCTCGAAACGGCCACCGTCACCCGGATGGCTGAATAGGTCTCCGCATCGCCCCCCAGCAGCAGGCGTACGGCCTGTATGAATCCGTCTATGATAAATTGCATGACACGGTAACCTAAATTGAGCCATTTTCGGGTTTGCCGCAGATGCAAGGAAAATGTTATCCCGCTATAGTGGCCTATGCGCGATGACATTTGACACCGCAGGTGCGGTGAGCCCGGAAATCCCGGAGGGTTTCAAATTTTAGAATTCAAATAGATTTAATCCATTGAAAATGTTTTTATTTTGTCCATTCTTAAAATTTGAAACGCTCAACTTAGCTGTAAGTCTTGGTGCCCGGTCGTTGGTGCCCGGCCCCTAAGAATTATTTGGCGTTGGGGGTAAACAGAGGTTTGCCCAACAGTTTGAAATCCTTGATCAGCTTCTGGGCCTCGGCCCCGGCAACCCAGTCGATGAATTTTTTGGCCAGGTCGTATTTTGCCTGTGAGCAATGCGCCGTGTCGATGGCGATCACACTGTACTGGTTCAGCAGGACGGCGTCGCCTTCCACCAGAATCTTTAGGGGGGGCTTGCCGTTCATGTTGGCTTCGTACTTGATGTAGGTGCCCCGGTCGGTCATGGTGTAGCCGTTGCGCTCGGCCGCGATGTTGATGGTGGCCAGCATGCCCTGTCCGGTCTGCACATACCATTTTTCCTTTTCCGGAACCGGCAGCCCGGCGGCTTTCCAGAGGGCTATCTCCTTTTTGTTGGTCCCCGAGTTGTCGCCCCGGCTGATAAAGGGCGCTTGATCGGCCTTGATTTTCTTTAGGGCATCCGCAATGGGCCTGCCTTTGATGCCGGCTTTGTCCGCGGCCGGACCGATGATGACGAAGTCGTTGTACATGATCTCCGTACGATCGGTGCCGAAGCCGGCGTCGACGAATTTCTTTTCGGCCGGCGGCGCATGGACCATCAGGATGTCCACGTCGCAGTTTTCACCGAGCTTGAGGGCTTTGCCGGTGCCGGTGGCGGTCCACTTGACCTCGATGCCGGTGGCGTCCTTGAATTTCGGCATCAGGTAATCCAAAAGGCCCGTGTTGTCCGTGCTGGTGGTGGTGGCCATCACCAGGGTGTCGGCTGCGAAGACGCCCGCCGGGGCCACACAAAGCATTATGATCAGTAAAATCGAGACGATTCGTGCTGGCTGCATGTCGCACTCCTTTTCTGGTTTGGTGAAATCGGTTTGTCGTCAACCTGTACTCAGACCTATTGCCATTGGTTGATCTTGTCAATCTTTTTTAGACTAAAACGATATGGTTAAAGACAGTGACCGGGAATAACAAAAAATTACCGTACAAACCAACCGACCGACGCCTGAGGATCACCGGCCCGGGACAGGCGTCCCGGCAGCCGACTCTCGGAATGAATGGGGGATGCACGTTTCCCTGTCAATGGAAAAAATCTTTGTGATCTTTGTGCCTTTGTGGTTAAGATCATGGCGTTTTTCGATCTATTGAAATTCTGATCCTTTGGGGTGGAACCAGTGCCGGGTCTTACGGGCCCGGGTATCTACAATGATCTGGGCATAACGTGCCGAGGAGGGACGATGAAGGTTGACGGCAAACAGATGCGGCCGATCTGGCTGGGCCAGGACGGCCAGACGGTACAAGTGATCGACCAGCGGCAATTGCCCCACGACTTGGTGGTTCTGGATCTGACCGCGGTGGACGATGTCATCATGGCCATTAAGGAGATGGTCGTGCGGGGAGCGCCGTTGATCGGCGTCACGGCGGCATACGGCGTTCTGGTGGCGGCGCTCGATGCAGCGCCCCGGTCCGACGCCGCCGCATTTTTTTTTCAGGAGTGCGAGCGCATCAAGGCCGCCAGACCGACGGCCATCAACCTCATCTGGGGGGTCGAGCGTACGGTTGCCGCCGTCCGGGACGCTTGCGGCGATGAGCTCGAGATCGACGCGAAAACCATCGCCGCCGCCCGGTCGGAGGCCGGGCGCATCGCCGAGGAGGAGGCCGAGAATTGCCGCATGATCGGTGAGCACGGTGTGGCCGTCGTGGAAGGGATCGCCCGGCAGAAGGGGGGACGCACCGTCAACATTCTCACCCACTGCAACGCCGGCTGGTTGGCCTGCGTCGAATACGGGACGGCAACCGCCCCCATGTATGCGGCATTTGACAGGGGAGTGGACATCCACGTCTGGGTGGACGAGACCCGGCCCCTGAACCAGGGGGCCCGGTTGACGGCCTGGGAATTGGGCAGGCACGGGATCGACCACACGATCATCACCGACAATGCTGGCGGGCATTTGATGCAGCACGGCATGGTGGACCTGGTGATCGTGGGCACGGACCGCACGACCCACACGGGTGATGTGGCCAACAAAATCGGCACCTATCTCAAGGCGCTGGCCGCCCGCGACAACCAGGTCCCGTTTTATGTCGCCCTGCCGTCGAGCACCTTCGACTGGCGTCTCAACAACGGGATAAAGGATATACCCATCGAGGAAAGGAATCCCGACGAGGTGCGCTATGTTCAGGGACTGGTCAACGGCACCATCGGCAGGGTGATGATCGCTCCCGAAGAAAGCCGGGCCGCCAACTATGCCTTCGATGTAACCCCGGCCCGCCTGGTGACCGGATTCATCACCGAAAGGGGGGTCTGCGAAGCCGGCGAAGAAGCCATCCACGCCCTTTTTCCCGAAAAGCCCGTTGCCTGACCCCAAGCCGATTCAGGGCCGGAACGGGATTTCCCCGCGGCGGGGGGCTCTACCCTTGATATGGGTGATAGGCGCGTGGATTTATGACAACCGCTATTGACATCCCCAAACGAATGGCCTTTATTGTCCCTCATGCTGACAGACTTGGAAAAAAAAGTGGTTGCCGCTGTCCAGGGCGACCTGCCGGTCACTGCGGAACCCTATCGTGATATAGCCGACGATCTGGGGGTTTCCGAGGACACGCTGCTGAAAACCCTGAAAAGCCTCAGGGACAGGGGTATCATGCGGCGTTTCGGCGCTACGCTGCGTCATCAGAAATCCGGATTCAAGGCCAATGCCATGGTGGCCTGGCAGGTGGAAGCGGCGCGCACCGACGAGGTCGGAGAGGTATTTGCCGCTTTCGGGGAAGTTTCCCACTGTTATCAAAGGAGCCCGGCCGAAGACTGGCCTTATAACCTGTATACCATGGTGCATGCTGTCGATGAGGACGAGTGCCGCGCGACAGCGGCGCGCATGGCCGAAAAGGCGGCGGTGCCGGTGTACACGCTGCTGTTCAGCCGCCAGGAGCTGAAAAAGACATCCATGCAATATTTCGTATAACACCGCGGGCCGCACCGAGCGTTTTAAGCGATGGGTGCGGCCCGCGGTGTTATTATTCCCCGGCAATCGTTTTGCCTTATTTTGGGTTATAGACCCGAAAAAAAATTATTGAACACTCCCCGCAGCAAGCTTAAGGGGAATCTTCACCGTAAGGGATTCTATCAATTATGATTCACTCGCTGACCCTGCAGCAAGCTGCAGGGAATGCGCTCGCTATCTCGGTTCACAATAGAAACGCCGCAAAGCCAATGATGCCGATCGAATCGAAAAAACCTCGACCAGGTACAAATGCGTTACAAGCTGAGACCTGTTTCTAATGAATTCAGCGAATCTCATGCAACGCTCAAGAAAGCCCAGGGTATTGTTGATCAACCCCTGGATTCACGATTTTGCCGCCTATGACTTCTGGGCCAAACCATTGGGCCTGCTGCAGCTGGCCGGCATTCTTCGAAGCCACGGTGTTTCCGTGGACTACATCGACTGCCTGGACCGCTTTCACCCCCGGTCACGCCCCGTAAACCCGCTGGCCCGCCATGGGCGCGGCCCCTATCTCAAAACGCCTATTCCCAAACCGGCGGGCTTGGAAGATGTTCCCAGAACCTACTCCCGCTACGGCATCAGGAAAAGCTGGTTCCGGGAATCGGTGTTGGCAGTGGAGAAACCGGATCTGGTCATGGTCACCTCTTTGATGACCTACTGGTATCCGGGTGTCCGGGAGACCATCGCGGAGCTGAAGACCATGCTGCCCGATGTGCCGGTCGTGCTCGGGGGCGTGTATGCCTCCCTGTGCCGTGAACACGCCGAACGGCATTCCGGTGCGGACCGGGTCGTCGCCGGTTTGGGCGAACAACACGTGCTCGCACTGGTGCAGGCGTTTACTGGATTTGCCATGGCGCCGCGGTTCGATCCGCAACAATTGGCTTCCTACCCCTATCCGGCCCTCGATCTGCAGCGCCGCGTGACGTACGCACCTCTGATGACGTCGCGGGGGTGCCCCTTTGAATGCGCCTACTGCGCTTCCCGCTATTTGAATCCGGGGCGGATGGAGCGGGAACCGGAACTCGTGATCCGGGAGATCGATTACTGGCATCGCCGCTACGGTGTGGTCGACTTTGCCTTTTACGACGATGCCCTGCTCGTGAATGCCCGGAATCACATCCTGCCGGTCCTGGAAGGGGTGCTTCGCAGGAGGCTCAGTGTGCGGTTTCACACCCCCAACGCCCTGCATGTTCGTGAAGTGAAGCAGGCGACGGCCGCCCTCATGTTCGCAGCCGGTTTCGAGACCATTCGGCTGGGACTGGAAACCGCCGCCTTCGCGCATCGCGGCGCCCTGGATGCCAAGGTGACGGCGTCTGAATTCGAACGCGCTGTGGATGTGTTACAACGCGCCGGGTTCAAAAGGAGGCAGGTGGGCGCCTATCTTCTGTTCGGGCTGCCCGGGCAGACCATTGCCGACATTGAAGCCTCCATCCGCATCGTCAAAAATAGCGGCATCACGCCGGTGATCGCCCACTACACCCCCATTCCCCACACGGCCCTCTGGCCGCAGGCGGTGGCCGCGTCCCGCTATGATTTGGAGAAGGATCCCGTTTTCTCCAACAATGCGATCATGCCCTGCAGCCAAGAGCCTTTCTCATGGGAGATCGTCAGCCGGCTGAAACGCCTGGCCGGCGATCATTCCTGATCCCCTGTTCTACGTTGCCACCATTCAACGTCGAATGTGGTTTATTGGCTTACTGTATTCAGTTTTTCTGGGCAATCGGTCAAGAGCACATAAAGAGCGGGTCGATGTTCAGTGTTCGATGTTGGACGTTCACCTTAGGCTTCTGGGCTCTGACATCTGATCTCCGACCTCTGACTTCTGGTTTTACCCTGACGCACAGGTCGTCTTGCTTGACAGTCCGTCAAGCGATTCGATAAGATACAGGGAGCGGCAACGGGTTCCACAGGGTTGCAACCCGAATCTGCACGCCGCCGCCCGAACGTGTCCGCTCTTACCTGTCAATACCGATCTGTTTAGCATGGCCGTTGTGCGGAAAGGACAACCATGAAGAGGACCGGACTGGCGCACATTCTCTGCGCGGTTGATTTTTCGCAATTCTCATCGTTGGTTACGGCCTGGGGCATCTTATTCGCCCGGCGTTTCGATGCCCGTCTGACCGTCATGCACACGGTCTATTCCCCGGGCGACCCCATTTACGCTTCCGCTGAATTCGAACGGGGCGGCGAACAAGGCCGCCGGCTTGCCGAAGCCCGTGAAAAGCTGGCGACCCTGATGCAGGGGTGTCCGGTCGACTGGGAGCCTTTGGTCGTGCCCGGCGACCCGGTGATAAAGGCGGCGGATGAAGCCAGGCGCCTGAAGGTCGACCTGGTGATTGCGGCAAGCCACGGCGTTTCGGCTTTCAAACGGCTGTTTATCGGTACCGTCGTCGAAAGAATGGCCCGCCGGGTGGCATGCCCGTTGCTGGTGCTGAGAAGTCTGCCACCGGAAGCCGGGAGTGACCGTATTGCCCGGCCGCCACTGGTGGAAAGGATCATGGCCGCCTGTGACCTTTTGGAATCCTCCGACAGTGCCGTGGGGCTGGCAGCCTTCCTGGCGCGGGCTTTCGATGCGGAGCTGCATCTGGCACACGTCATGGAGTCAGCGATCAACGAAGCCCTCGTGGACAGCACGGCCGGCCACTACGCCGACGTTCAGCAAACCCTGGCCGAGAAAACGGATATCAGGCTCAGGGAATGCATTCCTCGGGATGTCGCGGAAGAACTCAGGATCCGTACGCTTCTGGAACAGGGAGCCCCGGGTGACCGGCTGCTGGTTGCTGCGGGAAAGACGGCGCCGGACATGCTCGTCATCGGTGTCCGGTATCACCATGCCCTGGGAAAGCTGCTGATAGGTTCGACCACGGAAAAAATGTTGCGCCGGGCGCCGTGTCCGGTGCTGGCGGTGCCGGGCGCCGTTGTCGAAAAAACGGGCAAAGCGTTTTCGGAAACCCTCAAAACCACCGGAATCGTCAGGGATCCCGTCTACATGGATCATGAAACCGCCCCGGGGCACCCCGAACAACCGGGCCGCCTCGCGGCCGTTTACGACGTACTGGACGACGGCCGGCTGGGCGATCATCTTGTCGTCGTTCCTCCACGCCGGGCGGAAGCCGAAGAGATCCTGGCGGTTCACTCCCGTGAATACCTGCAGCAGGTGGCCGCCAGCCGGCATCATGCCAGGGCCGCCCTGGCTCCGGATACGCCCGTGTCGAGGGGATCTTACCGGGCGGCGCTTTACGCCGCCGGCGGTTTGCTGGCGTTGATCGAGCGGGTGGTCGCGGGTGAGCTGAAAAACGGGTTTGCCCTGGTAAGGCCGCCCGGTCACCATGCCGAACGCAATCGTGCCATGGGGTACTGCCTTTTCAACAACGTCGCCGTCGGTGCCGCTTATGCCCGCAATCTGTCAGGCATCGAGCGCATCCTGATCGTGGACTGGGATGTCCATCACGGCAACGGCACGCAGCATATCTTCGAAATCGACCCCACGGTGCTCTTCTTTTCAATACACCAATATCCCCATTTCCCCGGCTCCGGTTTCTTTACCGAGGTCGGCATGGGGGCAGGGGAGGGTTATACCGTCAACATTCCCCTTGCCGGAGGATACGGTTCGGGGGATTACGCAGAGCTGTTCGATCGGGTGCTGCGGCCGCTGGCTTACGAGTTCAAGCCGGACCTGATACTGGTTTCGGCCGGCTTCGACGTTCATTCTTCCGACCCGCTGGGAGGAATGCGGGTGGACAGCGAGGGGATTGCCGTCATGACCCGGATTCTGATGGAAATTGCAGAAGAAACCTGCCGGGGGCGGCTGGTGTTTACCCTGGAAGGCGGTTACGATCTCGAGGCCATGGCCGGCGGCGTCAAAGCCGTTTTGCGTGAACTGACGGGACTTTCTGTTACAAACATCGCGAATTTCAGGAAAGAAACGGTTAAGCAAAAGCGGATAGCCACCGCTATTCAGCATCTGAAACAGGTGCACGGAAACTTCTGGCAGTGCATGCAGTGAATCCCGACTTTGAAACGATTGCAGAGGAGTTCTTTATGGACAAGGTTCGCATCATGGAGGCTTCGGTAAAAAAATGGCAACGCATCATCGACGGCAAGGGGAGCGACGGCGGTGTGCTGGATTGTCCGCCCTGCAGAATTTACTACGTCCTCGTCTGCTTTGGCTGCCCCATAGCAGAGTACACCGGGAAAAAATTCTGAAAGGACAGTCCTTATGTTGCCTGGTACTGGCATCAAAACAATGTCCACGGTAAAATTCGCAAGAAGGTCTACTGCCCCGAATGCAGGCGGCTGGCAAAGGATATGCAGAATTTCATGATCGAAATCCGCGACCACCTGATGCAGGAAAACGCCCGAAAAAAATCCGGATCGGCGGCAATGGACAAGAACGGGGAAACGGCATGAGGGTAAAGACGCGATGCAACTTCTTTTTTTCACGGCTGTCTTCACATCGATAGCGGAAATCGCAACCTTCTGCTCGGTGGGATTCATGCTTTGCCGGGGATGGAATACCACCTTTGCGGAAGCGGTTTCCTATGCCGTCGTTACGACCCTGATGCTGCTTTCACTGCTTTTTCAAATGGCTATGGTGAGCGGGTTGCACGGTCTTCTCACCGTGGTGGAAATCGTTCTGCTGGCCGTGTCCGCAGGTTTCCTCTGGAGACGCCGTTCTCAATTCGGAAGGGAGTCAGCAGCCTTCTTCACGTTTTGGAAGGCAAATCCTCTGGCCGTGTCCGCAATCGCCTTGGGGCTGGTTTATATGGTCGCCCTGGCGTTGAGCATCCCCCCGGACGCGGCCGGCTGTAAACAGCTCAACCAGATCGTTTACTTGCGGGACAACGGTATTTGGGCCGCGCCGGCCGCATCGCACGGCATGCCGGCCTTTTTCCCGTTCAACCACGCCGCCCTGGCTTACATGTTCCTCCGGTTTGACACCGATGTGGGCGTCAACCTGTTCGGCTTGATGGCCTACGTCTCCATTGCCGGCAGCACCTATGCTCTGGCCCGGCGCTATGCCTGGCCGCCCACCGCACTGACCGTCTCCCTGATTGTACTCAGCATGCCGCGGATGGTGTATCAGGCGACGACGCCGGGAGGCGAGATCGTTCCGGTGGCCGTCGGGCTTTTTTGCCTGTTGGCGGTGTACCGGATCGTGGAAAGATTGAACATCAATGAACTGCTTCTACTAGTGGTGGGAATCGCATTTGCCGTTTCAGGTGAAAAAGCGGAGTTGATCTTTCCGACGCTGGTGTTGGTGCTTGCCTGGGTGCTGCTTGTTCGACGGCACGGCAGTGTCACCCTGCTGTCGCTGGTATCGGGCCACAAGGCCAGGACCCTGGCCGCCATCCTGCCTCTGCTGTTGTTTTCCCAGGTGTGGCTGGTGGCGATCAATGTCGCTCACGGGAATGATTGGCTCGGAAGTCAGGCGGCGTTCGGCCCGTTTTACAACCAGGATGGTTTGCAGGGCGCCCTGGCCAATGCTGTCCGCTATACACTGGAATCCATACACCTGACACTGCCGGCGGAACTTTTTTGCAGCAGGGTGTTGGGGTTCAGCCCGATTGAATTGCTGCAATGGCTTTACGGCCTTTTACCAGGCTATCTTGACGGTACGGCCGGAGCGACGGAACCGTTTGCCATCACATGGGCGCCCGGCGGTTCCCAGTCATGGTTCGGTCCCTTCGGGTTTTTACTCATTTTTCCGGCGATGGTGTACGCCATTTTGAGGGGGCCGCGCAGGCTGAAAGCTGTCGCCGTAGCCTTGACCGGCTACTGTTACCTCGTTAGCCTCGTGTATGCGTGGTCGCCGGGAAACGCCCGCCTTTTTTCCCTTTTTTTCGGCTGCGCCGGTTTCAGCACCGCCTTCCTTCTCCCACCCTGGCGCTTATCGCTCAGGGGCAAACGGGTGCTCCAAATCATGTGCATCATCCTGTTCTTTTATGCCCTGACATGCAACACCGCCAGGCCTCTGTTCCGCATGGGCACACCCGCGGCTAATACAGGTTTTCGCCTTTTCGAATAAACCGTGAAAATCCCCTTGCATCGTTGCCGGCAGCCGCGAGACGCCGGACGCCCTCTTTGAGGCTTTCGATATCGGAGGCGATGGAAAGTCTGAGAAAATGCAGGTTTTCGGTGCCGATGGCGCCGAACGACCGTCTGTCCATGACGGCTACGTGGTGGTCGTAAAGGGCGAACATCTGAAACAATGTGGACGGCGAGGTCAAGCAGCGGGTCTCTTCGGGAAGGTCCTGCATGGCCTCGAACACACCCAGGCGCCGGCACAATCCTGCTATGTTCGGAAAAAGATAAAAAGCGCCGCCGGGCGTCTGGCATCGGACACCCTCTATGTCGTTGAGCATGCGGACGATGACGTCGCGCCTTTTTTGAAAGGTAGACGCCATGTGCGCCATCCAGGGGCCGGAGGCCGGGTCCGTCAGAGCCACCGTGCCACCGGCCTGATTGTAGGGAGGCACGCAGCTGAAATAGTTGATGTTCATGTTTTTGAAGGCATCCGCCTCTTCGATGGTGGGCATGACGGCATAACCGATACGGCCTCCGGTCCAGGCAAAAGACTTGGAAAGTCCGCTGCTGACAATGGTCCGTTCCGCCATGCCGGGCACCGACGCGATGGAGTGGTGCTTCCTGCCGTCAAACAGGATGTTCTCATATATTTCATCGGAATAGACGCGGACGTGCGGACGGCACTTATCCATAATGACGTCGGCCATCGATTCGAGCTGCTTTTTTTCGGCCACGCCGCCGGTAGGGTTGGACGGAAAATTGAGAATGATCAGCTTGGTTTTCGGGGTGATCAATTTTTCCAACTGTTCGGCGGATATGGTGAAATTACGTTCTTCTTCGAGATGCAGCGGAACGGGCACCGCTCCGATGTAGCGGATAAAAGATTCGTAGATGGGAAAACCGGGGCTGGGGTAGATGATTTCGTCCCCCGGGTTGCAGTAGATCTGCTGGGCAAAACCGATGGAGGGTTTGCCCCCCGGGAAGATGCAGACATGCTCGGGGGTGACCTCCAGTCCCCGCGTTTCGTTGATCTGTCCGGCAACGGCTTCGCGGAACGGCAAAATGCCTTTGGGGTCGCAGTAGTGGGAATTGTCTTCCCTGATGTTGCGGATGACTGCGTTCTTGACCCATTCGGGGGCGCTGAAATCCGGCTCCCCGAGATTCAGTTTTATCACCGGCGACCCCGAAGCCTCCAATTTGGCAATGTGGGGGCCGATTTTGAAGGCGTTTTCGGTGCCGATCAACCGATTCCTGTCTGCATATAGGGACATGTTATAATTCTCCCGAGTTTTCGGCAAGTGCCGCCTGGGCAGCCGCCAGCCTGGCAATGGGTACCCGGAAGGGGGAACACGAAACATAGGTCAAGCCCAGATCATGGCAAAGCTTTATGGATCGCGGTTCACCGCCATGTTCACCGCAGATGCCGCACTCAAGGTCCGGATTCACGCTGCGCCCTTTGGTGACAGCTATTTTCATCAGTTCCCCCACACCGTCTTCATCAATGGTGGCAAAGGGATTGTCCGGCAGAATGCCTTTTTCCATGTATTCGAACATGAAGCTGGATTCCGCGTCATCCCTGGAAATACCATACGTTGTCTGGGTCAGGTCGTTGGTGCCGAAGGAAATGAATGCGGCGAACTCCGCAATCTTATCCGCCGTGAAGGCCGCCCTGGGAATTTCGATCATGGTTCCGAATTTATAATCGATTTCCATTTTTTCTTTCAGCATGACGCGGAGCGCCTCTTCTTCCAGAACCGAACGCTGGAGCTTGAGCTCGTTGACGTGGCTGGTGAGAGGAATCATGATTTCAGGGTGCACCGCCACACCGTCTTTGGCAACCTGGCAGGCGGCTTCGAAAATCGCACGGACTTGCATGCTGGTCAGCTCGGGGATGTGAATTCCCAGGCGAACGCCTCTCATCCCCAGCATGGGATTTTCTTCCCGGATGCTTTCGACGCGTTTCAGTATACTTTCCTTTTGTTTGACCTGGTCGAGCAATGCATCTATTTCCTGCAGGTTGCCGGCATGCTGCAGGCGTATTTTGAGGTCGGAGAGCTCGCGCATGAGGACCATGTTGCTGGGCAGAAATTCATGCAGCGGCGGGTCGAGCAGACGGATGATGACCGGCAGCCCGTCCATGGCACGGAAAAGCCCCGTGAAATCCTCCCTCTGGAACGGGAGCAGGGCATCAAGGGCTTCCTGCCTTTCGATCGGCAGGTCCGTCATGATCATTTTCTGCACGAAGGGAAGTCTTTCCGGTTCGAAAAACATGTGCTCCGACCGGCAAAGGCCGATTCCTTCGGCCCCGTAATCACGCGCCCTGATGGCATCGGCGGGGTAGTCGGCGTTGGCCCAGACCCCCAGCCGGCGGTATTCATCCGCCCACTTCAGCAGTTTGTCCAGCCAGGGGTCCTTGATGTCGGGAACGGTGGTGTCGAGCTGACCGATGTAAATTTCTCCCACGGTGCCGTCGATGGAGAGCCAGTCTCCCTCTTTGATAACGGTGTCGCCCAGTTCGATCTGCCGCTTGGCCATGTCGATCTTCAGGCCTGAAACGCCGACGACGGCCGGCTTGCCGAATTGGCGCGCCACCAGTGCCGCGTGGCTGGTACGCCCCCCCCGACTGGTGATAATGCCCTGGGCGGCCAGCATGCCGTGGACGTCATCGGGTCTGGTTTCCGGGCGCACCATGATGACCTGTTTGTTTTCCTCTTTGGACCATGTTTCGGCCAGGTCCGCATCCAGGGCCACCACACCGATGGCGGCGCCCGGGGACACATTCAGCCCTGTCGCAAAGAGGTTGCCCATTTCCTTGGCGACATCGACCGCTTCGATGCTGAACTGGGGATGGAGAAAGAAGTCGACTTGTGCCGGGGTCACCCGCATGAGCGCTTCCTCTTTTGAAATCAGTCCCTCTCCGACCATGTCGACGGCGATGCGTACGGCCGCCCGGGCCGTGCGTTTGCCGTCGCGGGTCTGCAGCATCCACAGCTTTTTCTTTTCAATGGTGAATTCGACATCCTGCATCTCCCGGTAGTGCTTTTCAAGGCGCTCGGCGATTTCCTCGAACTCCCTGTAGGCGGTGGGCATCTCGTCACGGAGCTGCGAGATGTCTTTGGTCATACGGATGCCGGCAACCACGTCTTCGCCCTGGGCATTGGTCAAAAAGTCCCCCTCGATGAACTTTTCACCCGTGGAGCCGTTGCGGGTCATGGCGACCCCGGTGGCGCTGTCGTCACCCATGTTGCCGAAAACCATGGTGACGATGTTGACGGCCGTGCCTAAGTCGTGGGGGATGCCGGCGGCGTTGCGGTAATCGACCGCACGCTTGCCGTTCCAGCTCTTGAAAACGGCTTCGGTGGCCAGCATCATCTGCTCATAGGGGTCCATGGGGAAATCACGGCTGGCGTGACGCCGGAAGACCGATTTGAACTGACGGGTGATGTCGATCCAGTCCGCCGCCTCGAGATCGGTATCCACTTCCACCCCGGCTTTTTCGCGGGCGGCGGTGATGACCTCTTCAAAGATGTCGTCCGGCAGGCCCATGACAACCGTGCCGAACATCTGGATCAGGCGCCTGTATGCATCGAACACGAACCGCTCATCCCCGGTCAGTTTGACCATGCCGTCGGCGGTCTCGTCGTTGAGGCCGATATTGAGGACGGTGTCCATCATACCGGGCATGGAAAACTTTGCCCCGGACCGGCAGGATACCAGCAGGGGGTTTTCGGTGGAGCCGAAGGATTTGCCGGTTTCCTCCTCGATGAGTCGCAGGGCTTTGATTTCCTGCTCCCAGATCTCTTCGGAAAAAACGCTCTTTGAGGCTAAATACGCGTTGCAGGCTTCTGTGGTCACGGTAAACCCCGGGGGGACCGGAGCGCCGATACGCACCATTTCGGCCAGGTTTGCGCCTTTGCCTCCCAGCAGACCGCGGACATTTTCCCAGTCGTTTCCCATGTGTTCTTCAGCCAGGTCCAGTTCATTGAAATGGTAAACCCATTTTTTCGTCATGACGGCACCTCAAATAAAATTGCAAGCTGGTATCACAGTGGCCTGCGATACGTTTTCACACCCCGTTGACCACACCGTACACGACATATAACAAATAGGGTGCGCGGCTACAATATTTTTGCTATTGTTGCGCCACGCTCATCATTTCAACGTTGCAAGGATGCAAGCATTTGACTGTTTTGGTGAATATTTGATCGTTTTCAGCAAAGAGGTTGAACCCCATGGCCGTGGAAAATGACATTGTCCTGATATACCTGGAAGACAACCCCCTTGTGTTTGCGCGCATAGAGAGCATTCTGCCGGATTCGAAACCGGACTGGTACCACGTGACCCTGCTCATGCTGCAGATTCCCCTGCAGGTGACCACCTGGATCTTGAGGGACGTCTACATCAACGGCGACACCTTTACCATGAATGGAAAAAAGATGCGCCTGGAGAAGGTGCGCGCGCCGGAGTCGCCAAAGCCGGCGGCAGACAAGGAGGATGCGGCTAAAGACAAGCCGGACAGGGGAACCGTCATTTCATTCAGGGATTTCAAAAAGGAATGAGGGGATTCATCGGTGACGAAGGGATGGGTGTGCGTTGAAAACTGTCATTTCCGCTTCGCGGAGGACCGATATCCCGGCATTCTACATGCCCTGGTTCATGGACAGGCTGCAAAGGGGCTGTTTTGAAGTGGTCAACCCCTACAACCGGCGTTCGAGACGGGTGCCCGCGTCGCCGGATGCCGTGCACAGCATCGTGTTCTGGTCCAAGAACTTCGGCCCGTTTATCGACGGAAATTACAACCGGCTTCTGCAGGATGCCGGCTATAATCTTTTTTTCAACTTTACGGTAAATTCAGAGGACCCCCTTCTGGAACCGCAGGTCCCGCCGCTCCGGCAGCGGCTCAAACAGCTGACGGCATTACAAAAGGGTGGTAACCCGAGGGGGGTCACCTGGCGCTTCGATCCCCTGGTGTTCTATTCCAAAGAAGATGGCGAGGTGCGGGATAATTTAAACGATTTCGAGATGATCGCGGCGGCGGCTTCCGATGCGGGCATCGAGCGGTGCATCACCAGCTTCATGGATTTCTACCCCAAGATCGGCAGAAGGATCAAATCGATGGGAGGGTTTGCGTTCCTGGACCCGCCGGTTGAGAAGAAAATTGAAATTCTCGGTCGCATGCAGGCCACGCTTTCATCGAAAGGGATCGTTCTCACGACCTGCTGCGAAAATGCCCTTTTGGAGGTACTTCCGGCGGATCTTGAGGTGAACGCCGGCGCGTGCGTGCCCAATGACCTGCTGGCGGAGTTGTATGGACCGGGGGTCTCGCTGCAGCGGGACAGGGGGCAGCGGGTCAAGGCGGGGTGCGGCTGCAAGGTGTCGGTGGACGTCGGCTCCTATGCGGAGCACCCGTGTTATCACAGGTGTTTGTACTGCTACGCCCGTCCCGCGGTGTCATGATACGGGTAAATTATTTGTGGTGTTAAAAGGATTCGAGGATTTCAGGGTTCGAGGGTTCGGGTGAAATAGAAATGGGCTCATTGCTGACAGGTCATAGCTCATGGCACGCTATCGGCTATGAGCTTTTTTCCACTCGACCCCCCGGCCCCTGGATCTCACAAACCTTCGGCTTTAGCCGAAGACGCTTGGTTTGGCTTCTGATAAGATCTTCGTGCCTTGGTGGCTGGCATCGATAGGAATCGAAGGCGTTTGGATATCATTGAATGAACCCGTGAAAATAGGGAACGTCACCCTGACCGACATGACCGTGCTTGCGCCCATGGCGGGGATCACCAATCTGCCCATGCGCCTCATGGCCAAGGAAGAGGGGTGCGCGCTGGTGTGCTCGGAGATGATCAGTTCATATGGATTGGTCTACAGGTCGCGAAAAACCCAGAAAATCATGGACAGCCATGTCAGGGAAAAGCCGCTTTCCGTGCAGATATTCGGTGCGGAGCCCGATGTCATGGCAGAAGCCGCGCGCATGGTCGAAGCTGCGGGTGCCGACATTCTGGACATCAATTTCGGTTGTTCGGTGAGAAAAATATTAAAATCGGGATCGGGTGCGGCGTTGATGCGGACTCCTCAAAAAGCCAGAGCCGTCATCGAAGCCGTCAGGCGGTCGATTCGCATCCCGCTGACCATAAAGATCCGTACAGGGTGGGAGCGCTCGGGCGAACAGGCCCATGCGATCGTCAGGATCGCGGAAGACAGCGGGGTGGATGCCGTTGCCGTGCATCCCAGGCTGGCAAGCCAGGGGTTCGGCGGCGAGGCGGATTGGTCCCTGATAAGGGAGATCAAGGCAAAGAGCCGTATACCGGTGATCGGCAACGGGGACATCGGCAAGGCCGAAGATGCCCTCAGAATGAAGCAGGAGACCGACTGCGATCTCGTTATGATCGGCAGGGGCGCTGTCGGTTATCCCTGGATATTTTCAGAGGTGGCCTGCTTGTCGAAGGGGGAGCCGCTTCGGAAGGTGACTGACGGCATGCGCATCGACATGATGAAGCGGTATCTGAAAGCGTCGGTGGCTTATCTCGGCGAAACGCATGCCTGCTACATGCTGCGCAGCCGCCTGGGCTGGTTTACCAAAGGTATGCCGCACAGCAGCAGCTTCCGTGAAGCGATCAAGCACATCTCCACCCAGACAGAAGCGCTGGAAATCATCCAAAACTACAAACGCCATACAGGGGGAAAACAGAAATGAACTGGTTGGCACTAGGCATCTTTTTTTCGATATTCTACATCCTCTATTCCCTGCAGCAGATGAAGATCGCTCTGAAAGATAACGGGTACGATGTCGATCTGCTTTCCAACCCCATGGAAGACCACAACAATTTTAAGGCCCTGATCGAGAAGGAGGAAGATCCCGGGAAGCGCGCCAAATATCAGAGTGTGCTGAACGGGTTGTACGTGGCCCTTGTCGGCATCGGCTTTATTCTGGCCTACATGTTTTTCGGGCAGGGGAAGTGACGACCGGATATTTGCCGTTTCGGTATCGGTCGTACCGTCACGATGGTCACCGCATGGCTATTGCAGCATGGATAACAAGAAGCCTGCCCGGCGCCCCAAAACCGGCCACAAAGAGCGATAAGCACACCTAATTAGGTGCAGAAGAGCAATGTTATCGTTGTTATTGGTTATAGGTCCGAAAGAATGAAAGGAATCGAATGTTAAAGGAGGATCCTAACTGGTGAAACGTATCGGTATTTTTGGTTGGGGGGTCGTAGCTCCTAAGTCACCCAATATAGAAGTTTTTGAACGAAATCTATCGCAAACCACTTCATGGTTGGAACCGCACCGGGGTTTCGGGCCATCCAATTTTTTAGTGGGACGTCCAGAATTCGACTTTTCTGTTTACAAATCATGGTTGGACGAGCGATTCGGCCCACGAAAATATTCTCAACTAGATGAAAAAATGGGTAACATGGTTAAATATGCCATTGGTGCCTTTATTCAGTCTCTCAATCAGAATCCAGGTGTGGAAAAACTGCTGCAGGACCTTGGAACAAAGGCGCATGTCTATGTCGGGACCGGGACTGGCGATTTTCCGCTGCAATACGACCGGGTAGTGGTTTACTACAAAGCTCAAAAGCGTTGGAATCGGTTTTGGTGCCGGGAGGATAAAAACAAGGAACTTGCCGCCTACCAGCGGGCATCCGCTGACGAGAAGCAGCGTATACGGAACCAGTTGAATTCACCGCCAGATCCTTCAGAAATGGATTCAAAAAATGAAATCTATGAGGATGCTCAGGAATCCTGGTATGCTTTCTGGATTCAGCGATCGGATGGATTGAAACGGTATCTTGAGGAATTGAGAGAGATCGAAGCGGAAGGGCTGACAGGGGACATCGATATTGGTAAAATGCATCTGATCCGAAGAAAGACGGGTGCCAGGCGAAAACTCAATGCGAAATACGGTTGTCCCATCGAACCGTGGAATGCGGTAGATCCAACATTACTTTGGAACATACCCAACATACCGGCAGCTCAGATTTCGATGATTGGTAAGATTACCGGGGCGACGTTTGCACCGGTAGCCGCCTGTTCAGGATTTGGGACCGCTTTGAAAGTTGCCATGAATGCCATTCAGCTTGGGCAGGCGAAAGCAGCGGTTATCGGGACGACCGACCCCGAGCCCCATCCCTTATCCGTAGGAACGTTTTACGGTGCCCGGGTGTTGTCCCATGACGGACAGGTATCAAAACCTTTTTCGGGTATGCGCGGCACACACATCTCAGGTGGCGCCTGTATTTGGATTGTTGCTGATGCCGACTATCTGATGAAAAAAGGTTTTAAACCAATTGGACTCGAAATTCTGAGCGTTTCACTGACCTCCGATGCCGATCACATAATAACCCCGTCGCAAAAAGGGCCGGCTGAAGCAATTCATGCGGCGCTTGACAGTGCCGGCATCCAAGCGGACGATGTGGCTACGTGGGATATGCATGCAACCGCAACACCCGGGGATTGGATGGAGTTTCAGAACGTCATTGAAATCTTTCCGGAGACCACGCGGTTTACAGCAAGAAAAGGAACCTTCGGACACGGCATGTCCGTCTGCGGTGGCTGGGAACTGACTGCTCAGCACCTGGGCTTTTCAAAGGGTAAATTGTTGCCGATCAATTTTGATGAAAATGAATTGCATGACAACATCCGTCCCTATCATCATTGTCTGGTGAGTGATGAACAGGAGGTTAAGAAAAGTGATATCGCAGGAAAAATCAACATGGGGATTGGTGGAATCAATGCATGTGTGATTTGTAAAAGATGGTAGCGCAAGAAGTTAAACTGATCTTGGACGAAATTAAAAAATTAAAAGGGACAGGTACTTAACGCTTTTTCAATAATATCCGCTCTAAAAAGAGCTTTCCAGCCTTCATGTGCGTCAAACCCGGCAAGATAATCGC
Organism: Deltaproteobacteria bacterium; assembly: GCA_022340465.1. NCBI lineage: Bacteria > Pseudomonadati > Myxococcota > Myxococcia > Deltaproteobacteria bacterium. The sequence continues at coordinate 33,103 of JAJDNW010000010.1, forward strand.
CGGAAACATAGTGATGGGCGGATGCTTCAAGGTGGGATTTTATCGTGCGGGCGCACGCCGGCCCTTTAAACCGGCTGAAAACACTGTAATAGCGGAGGTTGTCTCTTCAGATCAATTCCGAAAGCCGTTTCAGGGAGTAGATCCCCGAAAGACCCTGGATCGGTTTGGGTACTTTCTCGTTTTTCGACTGAAAATGATGCTTGAACTGCTGGTAGTGTCTGGTGACGAACTCCCTGGATCCGATGATGCCCGAGTCCGTGAAAT
>JAJDNW010000011.1 GCA_022340465.1 Deltaproteobacteria bacterium
CCGAGATGGTCCGAGCTTTCCACCAAGTGCACCGGACAGCCTTGCCTCGACAGAGAAAGCGCGGCCGTCATGCCGGCAACCCCGCCACCCACGACAAGAGCGGCGAATCTTACCGGCAGCTCCGTTTCCTGAAGCGGGCCGGCCAGAAAAGATTTTGCAACCGCCATCCGAACCATATCCTTGGCCTTGATAGTCGCCAGGTCGGGATTGGCGGCATGAACCCAGGCATCCTGGTTTCGAATGTTGGCCATTTCCACAAGATATTTATTCAATCCGGCATTCATCAGCGTTTCCTGGAAAAGTGGTTCATGAGTTCTGGGTGTACAAGCCGCCACTACGACCCGGTTCAGATTTTGCTCTCCAATGACGGCGGTCATTTTATCTTGGGTGTCCTGTGAACAGGTAAAAAGATTTTCTTCGACGTAAACAACACCGGGTAGTTCTTTTGCGTATTCGACAACGTCGGGAACACGAACGATTCCGCCGATGTTGATGCCGCAGTTGCAGACAAATACGCCGATGCGCGGTCTTTGCCGTCTCACATCCTTCTGGGCCGGCACTTTCAAAACACGGGTTTGCGTGTTCCGGGCCGGGGCGAGTTTTTCCGTTGCCGCGCAGGCTGCAGCACTGGCTTCCATTACCGATTGGGGAATATCCTTCGGCCCGGTAAGAACACCACAGGCGAATATGCCGGGAACCGAGGTGGCCACCGGATGGAAGCTGTCGGAATCGGTAAAATGATGACGATTCAACCCGATGCCGAGCGTCTCCGACAACCGAACAACCTCAGGGTCGATATCCAGCCCGGTGGAGAGAACGACCATATCGAATGTCTCCACTGTAAGAAGGCCTTCCCCGTCGATATAGCGCAGGGAAAGATCGTCGGTTCCCGTCACCGATTCCACCGTGTGGATCCGGGACGGAATAAAGCGGACACCCGTTTTTTTGGCCTTTTCAACATAGCGGTCAAAATCTTTTCCCTGGGTTCGCAAGTCCATGTAGAAAATGGCACAATCGAGCGCTTCGTCGCTGTGATCGCTTGCCATAACCGCCTGTTTGACGGCGTACATGCAGCAGACCGAGGAACAGTACCCATTGTCACAACGATTGATTTCGCGCGACCCGACACACTGCAGCCATGCGATTTTACGCGGGTGTTTTCCAACCGCTTTTTTGCCTCGCATGCTGGAAGGCCGCAACAGGTGGCCGGCATAGGGACCGGTGGCGGAAAGGATGCGCTCAAATTCGAGTGACGTAACCACATCCGGCAGCGTATGGTAGGCGTAAGTTTCGAGTCCGGCCGGATCGAAAGCCTTGAAACCGGGCGCCAGGATGACCGAGCCCGCCTGCAGAGAAAGCTTTTTGCCCGTGTCGTTGAAATTGATGGCTCCGGAAGGACAGTATTGTTCACAGGCACCGCATTTTCCCCCCTTTTTCAGGAAAATACAGTTTTCAGGATCGATGGCGTATTTAAGCGGTACGGCTTGGGAATAGGAAACATAGATCGCTTTGCGCTTGGTAAGGCCCTCGTTGTATTCATCCGCCACTTTTCTGGGACATTTTTCCGCGCACACTCCGCAGGCGATGCATTTTTCCATGTCCACATATCTCGGACGCTGAAACACAGTGACCGTGAAATCGCCCTCTTTCCCGTCGATGGCGACAACCTCCGAAAGGGTTAGCAGTTCAATGTTGATATGCCGGCCGACCTCGACCAGTTTGGGGGAAATAATTCACATGGAGCAGTCGTTGGTGGGAAATGTTTTGTCAAGTTGCGCCATGGCACCGCCAATTGCCGGCGATTTTTCCACCAGGTAGACATAAAAACCTGCGCTGGCTATATCCAGTGCAGCCTGCATGCCGGCAATCCCGCCGCCGACCACCACCACAGCTCCCTTAATATCTTCAACGTTTCGATCTGGATTCATAAAAGGCCTCTTTTGTTCTGCTTTCTTAACAGCAACCCAAGAAAAAACGGCAGCACGCAGCTCCCCATTCACTCCTGCGTTACCACTGCGGGGTTCACTCTTTGAAGAATGCCTTTTCAACGGTTGTATTCAGATCATCGTCGGTGAAAGGTTTGGTCAGATAATCAGCGGCACCCAGTTTCATGGCCTGTACCGCATTCGACATGGTCGAGTATCCTGTCATAACGATGATGCAAGGCATCGGTGACATGTTGCAGACCTCCCGCAGAATCTCCATTCCGTCGACATCCGGTAATTTTATGTCCAGTAAAATGACCTCGTACGTTTCCTTTCTGATCGCCTCCAAGCCGGTTCTGCCTGTCAGACAGCGGTCAACCCTATGGCCCCTTTCGCCGAGCACCAGTTTACACGCGTCGCAGATAACGCTTTCATCATCTATCACGAGAATGCGAATGGGTTTTAGCGGTTTCATTTTTCAATAGGCAACGAATCGCATGCAGCGGGACCTCTATCGACATCGGAACCAATTTCCGGGATCGACAAAGGTGCACCGCCTACCAGGCTTCTCTTTCCAGACGTTTGTAGATAAACATGAGTTGTTTTTGGGTAAGCTCACCGACATTCTGGTTGATCCATTTCAGGTCTCCGGAGACAATCGCCGCCTTGGCCTCGCTGGAGAGGTGGTATCCCTCCAAGGCACTGGAGCCGTTTTGCATCAAATCTTTCCAGAAGTCGGAATCTTCAGCCGTTCGATTCAGAACCTGCGTAACCTCCCGCTTCTGGATGAGCCTCTGTTCCTCTGTTTCAGCCTTTTGGGCTTCTGTCTTGACTGCCGTTTCCTCTTGGGTCGACAGCGCTTCGGCAATGGCGTTTTTGATCTCTTCTTCGGTAAAAGGCTTGGGCAAAAAATCATGCACCCCCATTTTCATGGCCTCCACGGCCGTGGCGGTGGTACCATATCCCGTGATGACGATTACCTCGGTTTCGGGTTTCTGTTCTTTGACCTGCCTGATGATTTCCATGCCATTGATATCGGGCAGCCGGAGATCGGCAACCAGCAGTTCAAATTTCTTTTCCCGAAACGCCTTCATGGCCAGCTCGCCCGTACCGGCGAGAGCAACATCATACCCCTCTTCGGTAAGAACCATCTCCAGGCCCTTGGCAACGGTTACATCATCCTCCATGACCAGAATATGGCGAGGAATGTGGTCTACGCCAAACCGGTATTCTTGTAATGCCGTCATGTTGGCCCCTCCTTTTGTTTGCGATTAGAGTAAATTCTGACAGCATTTTATAATGTAGACAGCAAACCATGTGCCAAAAATGACACGCCCGCCCATTAAGCTAATTATGCATTGAATTCAAATTGTTACAATTTTTTCAGGCCGATCTCATTCCGCATCGACAACAGCGAAGTGCATATTAATTTATATGCTTCAAAAACCGCTACATACAAATTGAGTGTGATTTCTAATTGTTAGGAAATGTATAATAAATTATACGCTGGTATGCTTTTTCATACGACATGACTGCCGTCGGCTGGAAGGGGATGTCTCTTCATCGAGGGGAAATCTTGTGTTTTTTCAGAAGTGTCGAAAAATTGGACCGCTGCATGCCGACACGTTTAGCGGCATGGGTGATGTTCCAACCGGCTGCCTGCAGGGCTTTTCTAAGGAATTGTTTTTCGATGGGGCCATAATGCGTTTCGATGATTTTCGATTTGATCTGTTTTAGTTCATTCAGGGTCTGCGGGTCATTCCCGGTCGAGTGGTCATCCCCGGTATAGAGATTGCTTAAAAGGTGGCGGTATCCCAATACGTTTCTGTCGGACATGATGACCAGTCGTTCGACGATGTTTTTTAGCTGCCGCACATTGCCCGGCCAGTCGTAAGCAATCAGCACCTCTATGGCTTCATCTGAAAAGCCCTTTATTTGCCGCCCCATCTCCTTGCTGAAGGTTCGCAAAAAGTGATAGGCCAATCTGGGAATGTCGTCCCTGCGATCTCTCAGGGGAGGGATGTAGAGCGGAAGGACATTGAGGCGATAATAAAGATCTTTTCTGAAAAGGCCGTCTTGGGTCATCTTCTTTAAATCCTGGTTGGTTGCAGCGATGACGCGTAGGTCCGACTCCCTCGCGTGGCTTGCTCCCACCGGTTTGTACTGGTGGAACTCCATCACTCTTAGGAGTTTAGCCTGGAACTCGCAGTTTAAATTGGCGATCTCATCCAAGAACAGGGTGCCACCGTCGGCAATTTCAAAAATACCTGCTTTGTTCTGAGAGGCTCCCGTGAAGGCACCTTTGACGTGTCCGAACAATTCGCTTTCGAGGAGTGTGGAAGAAAATGTGCTGCAATCGATGGCGATGAACTGCTTAACCGCACGTTTGCTGTGGGCGTGGATCGCGTTGGCAAACAACTCTTTGCCGGTGCCGCTTTCTCCGATGATGAGGACCGTGCTGTCGGTCGGTGCGGCCTTGCGGATTTCATCAAATATTTCCAAAATTTTTGGATTTTTACCGATGATATTGCTGAAATCGAATTTTGCGAAAAGCTGTTCCCGGAGGATGAGGTTTTCCTCTTTCAGCCGTTTGTTCTCAATGGCCTTGGCAGCCGACAGGCGCAGTTCGCCATCGTAAAAAGGTTTGGAAAGGTAGTCGAAGGCCCCCAGCTTCATGGCTTCTACGGCGTTTTCTACCGAGGCATAACCGGTCATGACGACAAGGTTCACTGCAGGCTTTTCCTGGTGTATGCGTTTTAGGATTTCCAGTCCGTCCATGTCCGGGAGTTTAATATCGATCAGAACCAGATCGTAGTCGTTGCGCAGGGCATGGGCGACACCTGCAACGCCTGTCTCTGCAGCCGTTACCTGGTGGCCGGCTTCGCCCAGCACCAGCTTGCAGGCATCGCAAATCACCTTTTCATCGTCGATGACAAGAACGCGGGCCGGGGTGATCTTGGTTGTCGATCTCAACGGTTTCCCTCACGCTTCACCCCAGGGTTGCAAAAGCCATGGGGCAACAAATAGTTACCATGTTGCTCGTGCGACCATGGGGATTATTGAATAAGAGGAAGGCTGATGGTAAATCGGCACCCGCCTTCCTCGAGATTCTTCATGTTCAGGCGGCCCTTGTGATTGCGGATGATACCGTAACTGACGGACAATCCAAGCCCGGACCCATCCTGTTTGGTGGAAAAAAAGGGATCAAAGACCCTGCCCATCTGCTCCAGTGGGATGCCGGGGCCGGTATCGGAAATATGGACGACGATCCGTTTGCGGGAGGAATCCTCCAGGGTCTGGATCGTTATGCGGCCGTTCTTGTCAATCGCCTGGGCGCCGTTCAACAACAGATTGACAAAAACCTGTTCGATCTGGCCCTCATCCAACAAGGTTGGACTGATGTTGTCCGCTAAATTTCTGGCAAGCGTTATGTGCCGCAGTTTGAATTCGTTTTCCAGGATCTTATAGGATTTTTCGAAGATGTCATTGATGTTGGACAGAACTTTGGTCGGCTCTTGTTCCCGGCTGAATTCCAAAAGTTCCTGTATGATCACTTTACAGCGCTTTGTCTCGCGGATGATGATGCCCAACCCCTCGTGAAAGGGGCTTCCGGCAGGCGCCTTTTTATACAAGTTGGAGCTGTAAAGGAGAACCCCGGCTAAAGGGTTGTTGATTTCATGGGCAATACCGGCCGCCATGCGGCCTAAGGCAGACAGTTTTTCCGTGTGCAGGGCCAGTTGGTCATATTTGGTTTGCTGGTCTTCGATATAGCGAACCTTTTCGATCGCGCAGGCACATTGGGCCGCGAGCGATTCAAGAAACTGGATTTCCTCTTTTGAAAAATCCCGGGGTGTGTCGAAGCAGATGCGCAGTATGCCGGCGATCTGGTTTCTGAATTTGAGGGGTACGTCGATGACCTTCTGGATGCCTTCGGTGGCGATCTCTTTTGGATATTGAATTCGCGGATCGTGTTGAACATCCTTGATAACGATGGCTCGATTTTCTTTGTACAAATCGGTGATCAGATTTATTTGGGTTGCCGGCCTTTTGGACAGGTATTCCTCGCTCAATCCATATGCCGAGTTGAGCTCCAACTCCCCCGTATCCAGGTTCAGAACCCGCAGCATCGTACCCTTGGCGTTCAGCGCTTCGGCCGCCTTCCAGACCACCAGTTCGAGAACTTCCTGCAATTCCGTGCTGGAATGGACCATTCTGCTGATTTCCCGAAATGCATTGTAGAACGTTTCTATCTTCTTTAATGACTTCATATGCTTTCCGTTTGCTGTCAGCGGCATGCGCCCCTTTTTAAAAAATCATTTCGCGAATTTATCGGCAAGCTCATGATCGATGACATAGATGCAGATCTCCTTGGCGCCCTGCGGCGTATATTTGCTTTTCTCGCAAAGATTGGACATCAAGAAGGTGACGTCCTCCCGTATGCGCCGGTCGTGGGACTTGAACGACGCTTCGTTAAAATCCTTGATCGCCTGACGGAAATTTTCATTTTTGAGGAAGGGCTCAAGCACCTTTTCCTTCAGGTTGAAAACGTAGCGCTCGTGCAGGCTTTGATAAAGCTCGGTTTCCTTTAAGGGGATCCCCTCCAGCATCACCTCCTGCGTCATCGTCTTGGATGCGTATGCTTTCTGGGTGTCGTACCTGAAGGACAGGCGCTTCTTTTCATCCTGACTTTCCCCCAGCAGCCGGCGCTCGATGCCCTCGAAAAATGCATCTGAAATCTCGATCCGGTCACCGGTAAAAATACAGGTGGCCACGCTGCCAAGGTCAAAATTGCTCGCAAAAAGGTAGTTCAAAAGGTCCCTTTCAATTTGAGCCTCGTTGTAATAGTAAAGCGACTCCTTCACCTCCTGCAAAATGGTGTAATCATACATATCCAGCAGCGAAACGAGAAACTGATCGGGAATCGAACGGTTCAAATCCTGACGTATCTTGGTAAAAAACAGGCACAGCGTGGACATGTCGATAAGCTTGTCCTCTCTGGCGTATTCGGAGTAAAACTCGCTGAAGATCTTAATTGAATCCCGTCCCGAAAAGCCACGGGCGCCCTCTGAGACCGATTCAGCGATTATTTTCCGGCGCCGCTTGGCCGTGAAGCGTTTGCGGTCCTCTTCGGTAAGCCAGGAAGGGATGTACCCGGTGTATATCTCCATTTTCAGAAGCTGCAGGTTTTCGTCGCAATAGCGACCGTATTTTTTAGGATCGCCGATCCATTCCAGAAGTGCTTCGGATTTGGTACTCAAACGCGTCGATATGATGACACGGGCGAAATTGTGCAGCACGCGCGGAAGGAAACTGTCGTCGATATGCCTGCCGAAAATATTCCGGTAAATGGCGACTTCCGTGTTGAGGTCGAGCACATAGGGAATGTTTATGTATTCGATGCGGTCTGAAAACGACGGCAAATTCTGCACATTTTTTTTGTCTTCGGGGTTCATGAGCGCCATGAGCAGCGAGTTGACGTTTTCTTCGATATCTTCAACCTTGTGGACCCCTTCACTGATGATGTTGTGAAGTTCGATCAAACGCTCTACGTTATGCGACTTGATATCCATGAGGGCGTAAATGCCGTTGTTGGTTTTAGCATACCGTGAAAACAGATATTTCACCTGGTTGCTGTCACGCAGCAGGTTGTTGATGCGGTTCTGCAGTACCGGGTTGCCCATGATGTTCTGACGCATGGGACGGTCACCAGGATTGAACACGCTGATGCCCTCCCCCAGCCGCCGGTTGAACTGATAGGGGCGCGCGTAAAGCATGCGAAACACCTTCAAAGGATTCTTGAGTCTTCTCAATAAAGCCCAGTAAATCGAACTGCAAATGGTGCAGGACGAGTCCCTGAAAATCCATTCATACTCTTTTTCCGTAAAGAGCTTCCATTTAAATTCATCGTTGGCAAGCAGGTCGTCCAGAAACCTACGCCGGTAATGCTTGGGGATCATGACGATGGGGTGGTCATGGCTCGGGCAGGGAACCTCTATATATTCTTCATCGGCCTGCTCCGCTTCTCCGGCCTCGCGTGCCTCCCCCCACTCCCTGACCGGAAACGGCATCCCGGCCCCCGCATCGTTTTCATCAACATCCTCCCGGCTGGAAAAGGGCGCCATCACCTCGACCACCTTATCAAAGATTGGGATCCTTTCCTCCTCGGTCAGACGGCCCAGAAGATTTCGATCGAGACGCCACAGCGATTCGAACCGGGAGCCTTCTTCTGTCTTGGTGTACTCCTCGAATTTCATCAGGAGATTGTTTAAAAAGGTGCTCTTGCCGCACCCCGGCGGCCCGTGAAAAATATAGATCTTGTTTTGTTGCGTGCCCCTCCTGAGCGCCTCCACCTGTTCCATGAAACGGTTGGCAAAGAGCCTGTCGGCGAAAAAGGGATGATCGGTCCCTTCCACAAACAGCTCCGCGCAGTCGTAGTTCACGAAGTGGATCGATTCGGGGTCATCGGGATATTCGTCCTCTTCTTCACTGACAAAGGTTTTGATCATGTCGTGAAATACCTGGAACACATTCCTCAAGACCTGATGCGGCCTCGCAACCATCGTTTCCAAAAACTCCTCAAATGAAACCGGCATGTTATGATGACGGTCGCTGATAATACGGTCCAGGTTCTGCATGGCCGTGCCGACCTGGCGGCCGCTCTCTTTTTCGGGTCCCGGCTTTTCCATCGCGCCAACCTACAATTCACGTCTGCTGAGTTTTCGATTTTCCATCTTGTATTCCACCCGCCGCCAGACGATGCCTCCCGGTTCACCGTCTACTGGTGTCGAAATGGCCGGATAGGCTGCCGGTGTCGGTGGTTTTTCAGGTGTCCTGGCCGCCACTTCGCTGGTTTCCAACTTGACCGGTTTGCCCCACAAATATTCGATGCCCATCATGGTGTTGGCGATGAACTCCTTCACCAGGGGTTTGCCTTCGAAATGATGCACCAAATACAGTTCCTGACCGTCGTCATCCCGGTCTTTGACGGTGATATGGGGAGGATGGTAGAGTGTATTCCCAATCATCTTTAGGTACTCACCGACATCGCGACTTCTGACGTAGTATTCCCAAACCATCTTTGTTTTGTTCAGCCTCTTTCCGGCCACAAATAGGTTGTGGCGGTTCATGAACTCCTGGGTCAGAAAGATGTTGATGAACATGGAGTCGCAGAAATTCTCACGTACGCTGAAAATATAGTTTCGGCCTTGGCCGGTTTCGGCGTCAAACGTCTTTCTCGCCCCGGCATCCCTCAGACGCTGGAACGCAAAAGCGTAGCGGCCCTTGTCGGCCATCTCCTCGATTTCTGAAAAAAGCCGCATTCCCAATGCGTAGGGGTTCAAGCCCACGCGCGGCAGAAAGGTCACCGCGGCGTTGACCCTGGCAAAATCCACTTCGTGGCCACGGATGCGCTCGTCCTCGATAAACAGCCGCTCGTGCCAGTAGCTGGCCCACCCCTCGTTCATGATCTTGGTACGGATCTGCGGCTGGAAGAACAGGCTGGTCTTGCGGACAACCTGCATCACCGTTTTCATCCACCGGTTCTCTTCCCTGTTCAAAACGTCCGAGTGCTCCATCAGATATTGAAGCAGGTCCAGGTGCCCGTCGGATTTCTTTTCCAGGTTTTTCTGGAACAGCGCCCGGAACTCCGGGTGCTTCTTCTCTACTTCCGCAAAGAACGAGTCTTCGCCCAGCTCGCCGTTTTCACCTATGCATTGGTTGTAGCGTTCTATTTCCTTGACATACGTGTTGATCTGGACATTCAGAACCGTCTGCAGAAAAATGTCGAAATAGTAATTCAACCGCTTGCTCTGATCGTCTCGGGTGCCGCCGTTCATTTCCGCCAGCGTTTCATGATACCCCACCAGGTTGTCTATGCCCCTTGCGAATTCAATGACATAGTCCACCCACTTGTTCTTTTCAGCCCGCAGGCGCGCGATCAGACGCTTGTCCGCCAGTGCCTGACCGGTAAAATCGTAGTCCCAGGTGTGTTGAAAGTAGATATTGTTCTGAAAAAAATCGATGTGCCCCAGCACATGATAGAAAATCATCACGTTGAGCCAGTCGGGGTTGTTGTCGTTGTAAAAGGAGATCGCCGGGCGTGTGTTGATCACGGTCTCATACGGGTTGCCCGGATAAAGCTCATACTTCCCTTTTTCCTTGAGCACTTCCACATCGTGCACCCAGTAGTCGTAGAGGGTCGGTATCATCAACTTGGGAGACAGTTCCAGAAGGTCGCGGTTGGTGACGATGTATTCCAGACTTTCGTCCTCGAAACGCAGCCCGGCCTCCCGGGCGCGTTCCTTGCAGCCCTCCATGATCTTTTTGGTATGTTGGCCGATGAGCTCCATAACACAAAACCTTTTTTCGGCGGTTACATCGTCGTTTTTTCTTCTTTTTGGCGGAAGCCGCTCATCATTGCCCCCTCAAACCCAAGGCATCCTTTCGATATGCCGCCTTGAAAATATCAGGAACGGTCATGCACGCCATTCGTAACGCTTTTCTGGCGATCACGATAGAAGGACGCTGCTGTTGTCTACCAAACACAAATCACGACACACCAAACACCGGTTACGAAATCAACCGTTTTATGCCCTCGATCAACCGCGGTTCATCCGCATTTTCCCGCACGGCATCCAGCCTGAGAAGCTCCTTTTTTTCGTTCAGCAGGCCGGATTTTCCGATATATTTCTCCACTTCCGTTCCGCGGTGCGTGGTGCCGGCATGCTCGGCGATGGTTATGCCTACACGGTTGGCATAGGTCAGCATTTTTTTCAGTTCGGGAAGGGCCTCCACGCCCTCCTTGTCCCAGTCGTCGCCATCCGTCCCGTGGAAGACATAGATATTGTAGTCCCGTGACAGGCTCTCCGCTTCCACGATCTCGTTCACCAGACGGTAGGCCGAAACCACCTTGGTGCCGCCTGCTACCCTGGAGTTGTAGTAGGTATAGAAATCGTCCACCTCCTTGGCCGACGTGTCGTGGAGGATGAAGCGCGACTCCACTTGGCGGGCGTACTGATAAAGCAGCCAGCTGTAGATCAGGACATGCTGGGTCACCACCAGTTCGGTCACCTTGCCCTGCATGGAGCCCGAGTAATCGCGCAGGAAAAATATCATGGCCTGGGATTCGTAGTCCTTCTCCTTGGAAAGGATGCGGTAGACCCTGTCCGCGGGCGTTATCAGAAAGCGGGTCGGGTCTATGGCGAAGGGGTCTGTAAGGTTGCCCAGGTTGATGTTGGTCTCCACGATTTCACGCAGGGTCGCCTTCTTGTCGAGCACCTGGCCGAATCCCTTGTGCTTGTCTGTCAGGTCGTAGGTGTAGCGCGTCAGCGACCGTTTTTTTCCCTTGTCCTTGAGGTTGGGCAGTTCGAACTTCTCGGTCAGTATCCTGCCCAGGTCGTAGGCGCTGGATTCCATTTCATGGGGGCCCTCTTCACCTTCCCCGGGGCCGGCACCGCTGCCGGGTTCGGGCGTGCGCACCGGCTCTTCGCCGATCACCTCGCCCTCCTGGCCGTCACCCGAACCGCCGGAAGCCTCTTGTTCGTCATCCCGCACCGCCAGCTTGTCATGGATGAATTTTTCTTCGACCGTCGTGGGCACCACCACGACGCGGTCCTTTCCGCCCCGTCCCGGCTTGACCATGCGGCCCACCCGGATTTTCCGGGGAAACCCGTCCGCTTCCCGCTGCTTGTCCTTTTCCAGCAGTTCGTCCAGGGAGCGCAGCCCGGCATGATAGTCCCCCGAAGCGAGCCTCATATCCTGGAGAACCGACAGATCGTGATAGTCATAAAATCCGTCCACATTGCCCTGAATTTTCTCGCCGCTGCCCGGGTCCCTGACAATTCTGTCCTCCGGAACGCCGTGCGACCCCTCGAACCGGACCTCCGCCAGGACCTTCTCCTCCTCCTCCGGCGTCAGCCCGCGGACTTTTAATTTTTTATATAGGTCGATCAGGCTTTTGTTCACGGTTTACTCCAGCAATTTTATTTCTCATCCTCCTGGGTACAGAAGTACTCAATCGTCTTCTGGGCACAGGTGTTGCAATACCCCAGCTTGTTGAGCATCGTGTCTATCATGCGGTCGTAAAGTTTCTGATTCTCCTCGTTTGTGCGGTTGGCCAGAGCGCCGATCAGACTCCCGGCGCCGGCGATGTCGGATTTCAACCGGACGTCGGTCACCGCCTTGACCAGTTCGAGGTTGTCCATGAAGTCATAGTCCGGGTCCACGGAAATCTTCTGACCATATATCTTGCGGATGGAGGTCCGGAATGATTCCCGCTGCTCTTCGGTTTTCAGGCCCAGCCGCTCCTCGACGCTCTTGATATAGCGCTCGTCCACTTTCAGTGCCTTGAGTTCACCGGTCTGCGGATCTTTGTATTTCCACATTTTGTCCGCACCCAGGTTTTCGGCGTCGATGCCGATGATCATGTTCACGTAGTTGATCACGTCTTTGCGGATGGCCAGAGGTTCGTCCATATAGGCGTTGAACATCTCGGTCATGATGCGCTCACGATAGAGGCCCTTGGCCGTTTTCAGGTCCTCGAGGTACTTGACCCTGTCGTTGGCGTCGGTGACATAATCCAGGATAACCCGTTCCATGGACCGAAAAATGTCGTAGGCAAACATGCAGCGTCCCTCGTTGGTTTCCGAGCTCTCGATGAGCAATTGGATGGATCTTCCCAGGTTCCGCTGGCCGAGCCCCTTCTGTCCGAAACGCTTGGTTATGTCCGGGTTCTGGCTCAGGCTGTCGATCACTTCCGCGAGCGTTTTGATGCTTTTTTCCCCGGCGACCTCCCCGGCGGCCAGTTTCATGGTTTCGATGGGCGTCAGCTTCTCCGACCGCGGCAGCCGCGTCATCACCACCGCCGCCGATGCGGCGTAGTTCAGGTTGGGATCCTGGTGGAGTTCCTCGCGCAAAAAGGTCGTCCGGGCCTCGCTGCCGATGGCGTAACCCGTGAGGTCTTTCTGCAGTACGTAATTGGTGTTGTGCGAGATGTAGGATACCCGGCAGCGGTCGACGATGGGCGCCTCCTCTTTCTCTTCCAGAAAGCGATTGAACTCGGAGTTGTTGGAGGTGGCGATGATCAAGGAGTCGATGGGCCATTTGAAGCCGTCGATCTCGATGTTGCGGTTCTGGATGACACCGAGATAGACCTGGACCAGGTCCTTCTTATTTTTGAATATTTCATCGCTGAAGTGAATGCCTCCGCCGGCGACTCGGGCCAGAGCCCCGCGCCGCAGATCAAACCGGTAGGGGTTGTTGGTGTCGATGATGTGCAGCAGGCGCTGGATGGATTCCTCTCCCAGAAGATCCACGGCCGAAGAGGTGATCTTGTCCTTTGCGGGATATTTCCCGGTTACCGTTCCCAGGCTTTCCGTGAGCGGCACCGGGAAAATATCGACCATCTGGAGCATTTTGTCCATGTCGCCATCGGTAAAGTTGCGGATGTCGTTCCAGATGTATCCCGAACAGGCCCCCAATGGCCTGTAGTTTTCATAAAGCCGCTCCACTGCGGCATCGCTGAACCCAAAGCTCTCGCCCAGAAACCGCCGGTTTTCTTCCGCGTTCTCGAACAGGTTCATGGCCAGGATGGCAGGGTCCTCGTAAGTCTGCGATTCGATGACCGCAATCCTGCCATAGCTTCCCAGCTTATCCATACCGTTGAAGCGGAACGTGTACCGGCGGTTCGGATCTTGGGACAAAAACTCACGGTACTTTTCACACACGAATTCAACAAAAAAGGTCTTGCCGTTTCCGGGCTCGCCGACAAGCACATAGGCCATCTCCTGCGACGAGCCCCCTTCGGCGGCGTCTTTGACATAGGAAACGAAGCTGTTGATCTCGTCGTACATTCCGATCATATGCTTGCGCCCCGTACGGAATATGCTGAAATCGTAGGTAGATTTTCCATTGACCGTCACCTTGCCGATGTCGCAGTCGAGGATCATCCTGGCCACGGCCTGAAACGCGTTCTCGAAACGCCTGTTGCCGACTTTGACTTCTGACATGTGATGATGAAGCGCCGAATTCGTTTGCTTAGCCATTGTTACCTCCCATGCAGTGTGGACTTCGACTTCAACGATGAGGTGGGCCTCGTCTTTCAGCCCTGATTGCACCGCCTTTCATGGCCTTCGGCTACCTGTGCCGACGGGAATGTGGGCTCTTGTTCACCAGCGGCCCTGGTGCCGATACCCCTTGAGAATAAATTTCAGAATTCGTTGTTGTCGCGGGAAATCGTGCACCCTTGGGTTGTGATGGCGCATATCCAGTGAGCGATGGAACAGGGCGGCATGTTTCCCATGTTCATCTCTGGTAGAAGGTGGGCTGTAACTTGATGACTGAATGCTGCTTTCTACAGATGCCACAGGCATTCTGCAAGTCAGGGTCGCGTCAGCTGCGATAGATCTGTAAAAACAGTTGGCATAATTTTTCTCGCTGTTTAAGAATAACGATCTATAGACCACTTTTCAACAAAAAACGGAAAAATTGATAAATATGCCCGTCTTAATCCCTCCATGGAAAAAACAGTCAGAATGGCGGGAGCTGCACAAAACCCTGGCCGCCCTGATCTCCAGCCGTGAGAAAGGGCTGGCCGACGCCAGGACCGCTGCCCGGAACATCCGCATGCACTTAGTCGACGTTGCCCTTCCAATGGAGAATCTCTGCCTGGAGACCTGCCGGTTTTGCCCGGGCGTCTGCTGCCGTGCGGCAACGGTATGGGCGGACTTCAAAGACGCCCTCTTCTGGCACCTCGCAGGGCAAAACATTCCCCCGGCGCAAAACCTGTCCCGGGCAGGGCAGACCTGTCGTTATCTCGGCGCGAAAGGCTGCACCCTGCCCCGTCTGTCACGGCCGTTCATGTGTACCTGGTACATTTGTCCCACCCAGGTCTCCCGGTTGAGAAACCTGCCGCAATCTGCCTCCTGCACAAAGCTGAAAATGACCCTGCAAACCATAAAAGATCTGCGCACGGAAATGGAAAATGCCTTTATTTGCGCAGTATTATGATCCTACCACGCACGTATCGGATGCCAACATTTTTCCTTGACACAACCACAATTGTAGCTGTAATGTAGCTCTTAAAAAATTCCTCTCCACAATTTCGCTTACGGCTGTCGGATGCGGAGGATCTCACCCAACCCACATTCATCGAGGACCATACCATGCATAAACTTCTCAGCGATAACCCAGGTAAAAAAATGCTCCTGCTCGGCAATGAGGCCATTGCCAGAGGAGCCATAGAAGCGGGCGTCGCCTTCGGTTCCACCTACCCGGGCACGCCCTCATCCGAAATTTCCCTGGCCTTTTTCCAAATGTCACAGGAAAGCGACCTGTATTTCGAATACAGCACCAATGAAAAAGTGGCCCTGGAAGTGGCCGCAGGCGCGGCCAATTCGGGTGTGCGCACCATGTGCATGATGAAGCATGTCGGCCTCAACGTGGCAGCCGACC
Organism: Deltaproteobacteria bacterium; assembly: GCA_022340465.1. Classification (NCBI taxonomy): domain Bacteria; kingdom Pseudomonadati; phylum Myxococcota; class Myxococcia; species Deltaproteobacteria bacterium. The sequence continues at coordinate 15,375 of JAJDNW010000011.1, forward strand.
CGCTCATGACCCTGGCTTATGTCGGCGTCACTGCGGGCATGGTGATCGTGGTCGCCGACGACCCCTTCATGTTTTCAAGCCAGAACGAGCAGGACAACCGCTATTATGGCAAACTTTCCGGCCTGCCCATTCTCGAACCGTCCTCGGTGGAAGAGGCCAAGGAGATGGTCCCCTATGCCTTCGACCTGTCGGAGCGGCTCAAGGAACCGGTCATCCTCCGAACAACCACCCGCATAAACCACTCGACCGGCATCGTAGAATTAAAAGAGATTCCGCCACGCGTCGTCAAGGGCGCCTTTGTCAAAGACCCCATGCGCTGTGTAACCGTGCCCGCCGTATCCAGGGGTCTGCATGTCAAGTTACTGGAAAATATCAAGAAAGCGGAGGAGGTCGCCGCCTCCTCCCCATACAATTTTATCGAGGGCGACGGTCCCTGGGGCATCGTCTGCAACGGGGTTTCCTTTAACTACGTTTCCGATGCAGTCAGGGACCTGGGCATTGAAAACAGAACCAGGATACTGCGCATCGGCTTCTCCCATCCCATGCCGGCTTCCCTGGTCCAAACGTTTATCAAGGGCTGTGAAAAAATCCTGGTGGTCGAAGAAGGCGAACCCTACATGGAGGAAATGGTCAAGGTTTACGCTCAGGAGGCCAATCTGGGCATTCCCATCCGGGGAAAGGGTGACGATCTTTTTTCACGCCTTTACGAATTCAATCCTGCGCAGGTCAGGCAACATGTCGCCGCCTTTTTCGGTGCAGCCTATACCGCCCCCGCCCAGACGGACGTTTCCGATGTCCCTGACATCCCCCAAAGGCCGCCCAACCTCTGTGCCGGCTGCTCCCACCGGGCGACGTTTTACGCCATCAAAAAGGCCACCGGTGGCTTGGATGTCATTCACCCTACGGATATCGGCTGCTACACCCTCGGATTTCTGCCGCCCATGGCCATGGGCGACTTCGTGATCTGCATGGGATCTTCGGTCAGTTCCTCGTGCGGTTTTTCCCGGGCGACGGACCAAAAGGTTATTTCCTTCATCGGAGACTCGACCTTTTTTCACTCGGGCATCACCGGTCTGGTCAACGCCGTTTTCAACAACCACGATTTTACCCTGGTGATTCTGGACAACGGCACGACGGCCATGACCGGCCACCAGCCCAACCCCGGCGTGGACATGGAAAATTTCAACCTGAACGGCTACGGACGCGTTTCCATCGAAGCCCTGGTGAAGGCTCTGGGCGTCCAGCACGTATCGGTCATCAAGCCCTACCGGTTGAAAAAAAGCATCGCCGCCATCAAGGAGGCCCTGGACTTCAAAGGGGTGTCGGTGGTCATTGCCCAGGAGACCTGCACCCTTTTTGCCAAGGGGATTAAAAAGATCAAACCACGCGCGTTTTATGTGAGCGACAAGTGCAAGAACCATCGGGAGTGCATAGAAACGTTCACCTGCCCGGCCTTCTTCATCCAAGGGGACAAGCCGGCCATTGACGCAAACACCTGTGTCGGTTGCGCCGTCTGCGCTCAGATCTGTCCCGAAAATGCCATATTACCTTTAAAATAGAGAACAAATAGGATGTTGACATGGATACAAAAAGACTGATTATCGTGGCGGTGGGAGGGCAAGGGAACCTGCTGGCATCGAAGGTACTGGGAGAGGCGGCGCTGCTTTCCGATATTCCGGTCAGGATGAGTGAAATTCACGGAATGGCGCAACGAGGCGGTGTCGTGGAGTCCGCCGTCGTTTTTGGTGATGCCCGAAGCACCATTATATCGGATGGTGAAGCCGACGTACTGGTGGGGTTTGAACCGTCCGAAACCCTGCGTGCCCTCAACAAATGCAATCCTGACACCATTGTCATCACCAATACGGCCCCGCTTCCGCCTTTCACTGTCGGTCTCGGTATCGGCGTCTATCCCGACATGGATGAGCTCAAACGGTTGATCAGGGAAAAAACCGCCAGCCTTATCGCTTTTGACGCTATCAAGCTGGCCAAGGAAGCCGGCAATGTCATGTCCTTGAACATTGTCCTGATGGGGGCTCTCATCCAGACCGGCGTCCTTTCCCTCACGGAGGAAAGCGTGAAAAAAGCGATCGAGACCACCACTAAAAAGGCCTTCGTGGAGACAAACCTGAAAGCGTTCGAACTCGGGTTCGCAGCAGCCGGAAGTGCATAAATCCCGCAGTTGAAACGCTGGGGTAAATACAAGGGTTGTTTCCATCTGACGGCACGTTAGCCGACAGCCTGTATGCAATTTTTTCTAATACCCGAATTTGGATTTTCGCATATAGCAAAGAAGTCGCTGCTCATCATCGACGGAAAAATCCAGATCAAAACGAAGGAGGAAAACGATGCCCTGGAACAAAGAATTTGAGTGCATGCCGGTTGAAAAACTGCAAAAATTTCAATTGGAAAAGTTCAAGGAAACCGTTGAATGGGTTGCCAGGAAAGTCCCCTTCTATAAAAGGAAATTCAAAGAACTGGGCGTCAAACCGGGCGATATCAAGTCACTGGAAGATGCGGCCAAACTCCCATTGACCGTCAAGGAAGACCTGCGCGACAACTACCCCTTTGGATTGTGCGCGGTGCCCCTCAAAGATGTCGTCAGGGTGCACGCCTCCTCCGGTACCACCGGCAAACCGATCACCGGTCCCTATACGCGGGCGGATCTGGACCAGTGGACCGAGTGCATGGTCAGAAATTTCCATGCCGCCGGCGTTCGGCCTGAAGATATGTTGCAAAATGCTTACGGCTACGGACTTTTTACGGGCGGGTTGGGATTCCATCAGGCAGCCACCAAAATGGGGTGCACAACGGTTCCCACCAGCTCCGGGCTGACCGAGAGACAGATTACCCTGATGAAGGATTTCGGGGTAACCGTCCTCTGCTGTACGCCGTCCTATGCGCTCACCATAGCCGAACGGGCCGAAGAGCTGAAGGTGGATATCAAGGCACTGCCGCTGAAGGTCGGCGTCTTCGGAGCCGAGCCCTGGACGGTTCAAATGCGAGACGAGATAGAAGAGCGCATGGGCATCAAGGCCATGGAAGCCTATGGGCTTACCGAACTGGGCGGCCCCGGGGTGGCTTATGACTGCGAGGAGCAAAATGGTCTCCACATCAATGAAGACCACTACCTGGCCGAAGTTGTCGACCCCGCCACCATGGAGCCGCTTCCGCTGGGTGAGAAGGGAGAACTCCTTTTCACGTCACTCCAGCGCCGGGCCATGCCCATGATCCGCTACCGCACCAAGGATATCACCAGCCTCAGCCGGGAAACCTGCTCCTGCGGACGCACCTTCTTGAAAATGGAAAAAATTTCCGGACGCACCGACGACATGCTGATCATCAGCGGTGTCAACGTATTCCCCTCGCAGATTGAATCGCTGCTGCTGGACATCGACGAAGTCGAGCCCCAGTATCGCCTCATCGTCCGCAAAAAAGGATATCTGGATCAACTGGCCGTCCAGGTGGAAGCCAAACCGGAAGTGTACGAAGCCGGAAAGGAAAAACAGCTGGAAGTCGAAGCCAAGATCATGGCCCACATCAAGGGCAACATGGGCATCGGCGTCGAAGTCGACCTGGTCGAACCCAAATTCATCGCGCGCAGCGAGGGCAAGGCCTTGAGGGTCGTGGATGAGAGGCCCAAGCAGCTGCGATAGTAAAGAATCCTGGCCCAGAGGACCAGGTTTCAAATACTGGGAAAAATTTTCATATATTCCCTTGAAACCGCGCTATCGCATGATTGCATAGACAACATCAACCGTTTCCAACATGCCTGATCGAACCGGTTGGGTAAGAAAATTTATTAGGGGGTGTCGAAATGAGCAAAACCCCGAAATTCAATCCCCGGTCGTTTGCCGTTATCGGTGCGGGCCCGGTGGGATCGATCGTCGCCGCCTTTCTGGCACATAACGGCTACGACGTCACCTTGTGCGATATCGTACCGGAACTGGTCAATCCCGCCCTGGATCCCGGCATTATGATCGACGGCGCCGAGAATTTGCAGCAAAAGGTCACGCGCGTCATCACAGCCGTCGATGAATTGGGCCATCATGACCCGGATGTGATTTTCATCACCGTCAAAGCCAATGCCCTGCCCCTGATCGTTTCGGCCATCGAAACCTTTCACCGGGAAGGACGTTATGTTGTCAGCTGGCAGAACGGTATCGACACGGAACGGGAAATCGGATCCACCCTGGGAGGACGGGCGGCCATGCGCGCGGTGGTCAATTACGGCTGCGGGCTCAAGGCGCCCGGGAAAGTGCACATGCCGTTTCACCACCCGCCGCACTTCATCCAGGAACTCGATCCCCGGTCGAAACACGCCGCCGTAGCAGTGGCCGAAGCCCTCACCAAAAGCGGACTCGAGACAGAGCACACCGACCAAATCATCTCCATGGTATGGCGAAAGGCCGTGATGAACGCCTGCATGAACCCCGTGTGTGCCGTAACAGGACTGACCATGGCCCAAAGCATGACCGACCCCATTATTTTCAACCTGGTTGACAACCTGGTCAAGGAGTGCATCAAGATAGCCAGGGCCAATGAGATCAGCCTGGGTTGGGATTTTTATCCCCATGCCATCGAATACATGAGCAATGCAGGCGACCACAAACCCTCCATGCTGATGGACATCGAAAACGGCCGTCGGACCGAAATCGACTATATCAACGGCAAGTTTGTCGAATATGGCCGCCAGGCCGGCATCGAAACCCCGTTCAACATCACCATGCGTTCACTCGTAAAAGGGCTGGAATCGAGACTATGACCAAATTGCGCCCCGTGTACGCCGGAGTCGATGTGGGGGCCTCCCGGACCAAGGTTGCCATACTGAATGCGAAGCGTGAACTCGCGGGTTACTCTATTGAAAAATCGGGAACCGACTTTACGGCCACTGCCGACCGCTGCCTTGAGGCGTCGCTGGAAATGGCCCGGGTTTCCAGGGAGGATGTTTCAAAAGCCGTGTCAACGGGGTACGGCAGAAAAAACGTTTCCTATTCCGACGATAGCAAAACCGAGATCGGATGCCATGCTAAGGGATGTTTTCACTACTACCCCATGGCTATCACGATTATAGATATCGGCGGTCAGGACAACAAAGTCATCAAACTGGATGAAAAAGGCCTGCGGACCGGCTTCAAAATGAACCGTAAATGCGCTGCCGGCACCGGCGCCTTCCTGGAAGAGATGTCTGCACGCCTTGACATCCCTTTGGATGAAATGGACGGTTTGGCCAGGCAGTCGACCGACATGGTGAAACTGGGCAGCTTCTGCACGGTTTTCTCGGCAACCGAGGTCCTCGAAAATATAAGAAACGGTAAAAAGGTTCCGGACATTGTCAAGGGACTTTTCTATTCAGTCATCAAGCGGGTCATCGAAATGGACGCCTTAACCGATAGCGTGGTCATGACCGGCGGTGTCGTGGCCCACAACCCTTTCCTTGTCGCCATGACAGAGGAAATTATCGAAAAAAAAATCCTGGTGCCGGAGCATCCCCAGTTGACCGGAGCCGTGGGGGCGGCGCTTTATGCCATGGCGTAACGAGTCATAAGCCAGAAAACCAGGTATCACCTATAAAAAACCAGTTGGAGAGCCCCATAATGCTTGACGAAAAAAAGCCCGTTATCCGTCGCCTGAAGACATCCAGAGATATGGGCAAGTTCATGGCCGATTACTACTACGAGCTCGACGATGCCGCCAAAACCGGCAACCGAAAAATCGCCTGGTGCACCAGTGTCGGCCCGGCGGAAATCCTGAGGGGGATGGGTTTTTTGACCTACTTCCCGGAGACCCATTCCGCCATGCTGGGGACATCGCGAATGGCCACCGACCTCATTCCCAAAGCCAATGCCATCGGCTACTCGCCGGACATCTGCTCCTATCTCACCGCCGATATCGGTGCCTTTCTGGATGGGGTCACACCGCTTTCAAAAGCGTTCAAGGGGATCGAAAGCGTACCCAGACCGGATGTCCTCGTATTTAACACCAACCAGTGCCGCGACGTTCAGGACTGGTTCAACTGGTACGGCGAGAAATTCAACGTGCCGGTGCTGGGCGTCCATTCCTATGTGGGCGTCAATGACATCACCCCCCCGCTCATCTCCTCCATTGCCAGACAGATGGAGAACATCGTGGAACCGCTCGAGGAAGTCGCCGGAAAAAACCTGGACATGCATGCACTCAAACAGGCGGTCGCCCTGTCCAGGGAATGCTCCGATCTGTGGGCAAAATGCCTCGCCGCTGCCGCGGCCAAACCCTCGCCGCTTACCTTTTTCGACGGCACGACCCTTATGGGGCCGGCGGTTGTCGGCCGGGGCACCCGAAAGGCGGTCGATGCCTACAAACTGCTGCTCGAAGAGCTCCAAGAGCGTGTCAGTCAAGGTGTCGGGGCGCTGGAAGAGGAACACCACCGAATTTACTGGGAAGGCATGCCGGTTTGGGGCCGCCTTGGCATGCACTCCAAGATGTTCGGCGCGTTAAAGGCCAACGTGATCGCTTCGACCTACTGCAGCAGCTGGATTTTTTCGGCCCTGGACCCGGAAGACCCCTTCAACAGCATGGCCCGGGCCTACACGGAGCTGTTCATCGTACGTTCGGATGAATACAAGGAAAGGTACATCAAAGACAAACTCGACTTTTTCAATATCGACGGTATCATCTATCACGATGCCAAGACCTGCCCCAACAACTCCAACTGCCGCTACGGCATGCCCCAGCGGCTGGAGAGGGAAACCGGCATCCCCAGCCTGACCATTAACGGTGATCTCAACGACCTGAGGCTCCTGTCCGATGAACAGATGAAAACCAATGTGGAAGCGTTCATCGAACAACTCGAGGAAAGGAGTTAGGAAGAATGACCGCATGGATGAATCTCGGCCAGCAGTTCAAGATGAATGCCAAAAAATATCCGCAACGGATCGCCATGAAAGACAGGGAGCGCGTGTTCACCTATTCCGAATCCAACCGGCGGGTGAACTGCCTTGCCCACGGACTGATTGAACTCGGGCTTTCCCGGGGGGACAAGGTGGCTGTTTTCATGGAAAACAGCATCGAGATCGTTGAAATCTTCCTGGCAACCGCTAAAACCGGCCTGACCATCGTGCCCATAAACTTCAGACTGGTGGGGCAGGAGGTGGAATACATCGTCAACAACTCCGACGCCAAGGCGTTTTTCGTGGATGCCGAGTTTACCCCCATGGTCGACACCATCAAGGATCGGTTGCATAATATCTCCGGCGACAACTACATCGCCGTGGGTTCCGAGCGTCCCGGTTATAAGGAGTATGAGGCTTTGCTCCAAGGCGCCCCCGAGGATGAACCCGATATCCCTGTCGACTCGCGGGAGAGCTGGATTCTGATCTACACGTCGGGCACCACCGGCAAACCCAAAGGCGTCGTCCGTTCGCACGCATCGCACATCGCTTTCTACCTGATCAACGCAATCGACTACGGGTTTAACGACCACGATATCTGTTTGAACGTCATGCCCCTGTGCCACATCAACTCGACCTTTTTCACGTTCACCTTTCTCTATATCGGTGCATCGGTGTACATCCATCCGGCGCGGTCCTTCAAGCCGGTTGAAATCATGAAGATCATCGAAAAAGAAAAGATAACCTTCATATCGCTGATCCCGACGCACTACAACCTCATTCTGAACATCCCGGAAGAGGACCGCCATTTCGATGTCACTTCGGTGCGCAAACTTCTCTGCTCCTCCGCCCCTGTCCGCAAAGACATGAAGTTGGCCATCATCGACTTCTTCTCCGGGGTGGATCTCTACGAAGCCTACGGATCGACGGAAGCCGGAGGCGTCACCGTCCTCAAACCGGAGGACCAGATGAGAAAGCTGGGATCCATCGGGCAGGAATGCCTGGGCTCCGACGGTGTCAGGCTGCTGGATGAAAATGGAAAGGAGGTCGGCGTGGGTGAGGTCGGGGAACTCTACTCCAGGAGTCCCATGCTTTTCGATGAATACTATAAACTGCCGGAAAAGACGGCGCAATCCTTCAACAACGGATGGTTCAGTGCCGGCGACATGGCCCGCAGGGATGCGGAAGGCTTCTTCGAAATCGTCGATCGCAAGGACAACATGATCATCTCCGGCGGGGAAAACATCTACCCGAGCGAGGTGGAGGAAGTTATCGGCAGCCACGAGTGCGTCTTCGACTGTGCCGTTATCGGACTGCCGGACGACAAGTGGGGGGAAAAAGTGGTCGCCGTGATCGTCCCCAAGGGTACAAAAAAGGAAGAAATATCCGAAGAGATGATCATGGATTGCTGCCGGGAGCAGATGGCCGGCTACAAAAGGCCCAAAAAAATCGTCTTCATAGATGAGGATGACATGCCCCGCACCCCCACGGGCAAGATTCTGCACCGCAAACTGCGTGAAAAATACAAGGATTAATTATTTCGCGGAAACCGATGAAATGATTAATCCTTGAAAAGGGCTTCGCCCTTCAAGCAAAAAATTTAAATGACTATTTGAAAAATAAAACAGGCAGAAACGAAAGCGGAGTTATGGGAGCAAAATTCAAATTAACAACTAGCGGCGACTTGTCTCGACGTAGCTCGAAGAGCGAAGACGTAAGCCGCACACTAATAAAATTTTCCAGCGGCCCACCCGGAAAATTTTATTAAAAAGGGAGGGAACCGACCGATGTTAAAAAACGCGTACATTCCTTATGGAGGATACTACAGCACGCCCTTCTGCCGCTGGCAGGGCAGTCTGGCAAATGAAAATTCGATCGTGCTGGCGGCAGAAACATCCAAACGATGGCTGGCATTCAAAGAATGGGATCCCGGCATGTTCGACTACCTTTACCTGGGAATCACCATCAGCCAGATACACCAGTTCTATGCCGCCCCCTGGGCAGCCGCCCTCATGGGCGCCGGAGAAATCCCGGGAATCGCCCTGGCCCAGGCCTGCACCACCGGAACGACTTGCATCTACCAGGCGGCCGTCGGCGTGGAAACCGGCCTTTACGACAATGTCTACGTCATGACCACGGATCGCACCTCCAACGGTCCCCACACCATCTGGCCCAATCCCAAGGGGCCGGGCGGTGAAGTCATTTCGGAAAACTGGCTCATGGACAATTTCAACAGCGATCCCAATGTGGGCCTACGCATGGTGGAAACCGCCGAGAATGTGGCCAAGGAGGAAGGCTTCACCAAAGAAGCCTGTGACGAGCTTTCTCTCAGGCGCTACGAACAGTATGCCCAGTCGCTGGACAACGACCGTGAATTCCAGAAGCGTTACATGTTCGGTGCGGAAGTCAAGGTGTCCCGCAAAAAAAGCGTCCTGGTGGAAGAGGACGAAGGCATCATGCCCACGACTGCCGAGGGTCTGGCCGCCCTTAAACCGCTGATTCCGGGGGGCGTGCTCAGTTTCGGCGCCCAAACCCATCCCGCCGACGGCAACGCCAGCATGGTCGTCACCACCGAAGGAAAAGCCCGGGAGCTCAGCTGCGACCCTTCCGTTCCGGTTCAGGTCGTTTCCTACGGGTTTTCCAGAGAGCGCAAGGGCTACATGGCGGCCGCGCCCGTCCCCGCCAGCCGCATGGCCCTGAAAAATGCGGGGCTCGGCATCGGCGACATCAACGTGATCAAGACTCACAATCCCTTTATCGTCAACGACATCAATTTCGCCAAACAGTTCGATATCGATGCAAGCACGATGAACAACTACGGCTGCTCCATGATCTACGGCCACCCCCAGGGCTCCACGGCCACCCGCCTGATCGTCGAGGGAATCGAGGAAACCGTGGAAAAGGGCGGCGGCTACCTGCTCTGGGCCGGCTGCGCCGCGGGCGACTGCGGGGCGGCTTTGGTTCTCAAAATAGGATAAAAAATAGCCCTCCATCGGCTCGTTTCGAATCGGTGGAGGGCATTTTTTTGGATTTGCAATCGACGCCGGGTCAACCCGGCTGTTTTTTATTAGTTTATCCAGCGCGGCTTGACAAACTTCCCGTACGGATAGGGTGTCAGCGGCGGATCGGTGAAAATCGGCTGCAATTCACCACCATGCACCTGGTAGTGGACCACAGGAGCACCGGCTTGGGCTCGCAGCACATTGTCCTTGTCCCACTTGATCAGGCCCAGTTCGCCCTCATACCCGTTCTTTTGGATATAGGCGTTCACGGCTTTGAAATCATAGGCATCGCCCACTTTTTCCACCGCATGCGCCCAGGCCTTGACCGCCGTGTAGGCAATCCAGGCACCGGCCGGAACCTGGTGTTTGTAAAGACCAACAAACTTGTCAACCCAGGCTTGAGCGGCGGCGTTGGGGGCCTTGGGGCCGGGCAGTCCGCTGGGCATTTCTCCCACGATGCCGTCGGCCGAGGTCCCCAGCGCGTCCACAACCTCGCGCGGCGTAATCCCCCACCCCAGGCTGATAATGGCATTGGAGGGTTTCTTCAAAAATTGCTGTACGAAGGTGATGTTTTCCTGCCCGCTGGGAATTTCCATGTGAATAATGGCCGGTTTGATCCTGCGAATCTGAGAGAGGATCACCCCCCACTCATTGGTGCCGTAGGGCACGGTTTCGCGTTTGGCGACCTTCCAGCCTTTTTCCTTGAAGCTTTTTTCGAGCGTGTCGCCCACTTCGAGGCCCCAGGAGTCATCGGTATTGATGATGACCACCTTCTGGTTGGGGTACTTGTAGGGTAGCGCCATCAAGGCCCGAAACATGCTCTTGGCCTGTTCGACCCCCACATCGGTGGTCTGATAGATGTTGTAGTACTTTTTGGGGTCTTCTCTGAAGATGTCAACGGCTGCCTGGGAGCCGTCATCCGCAAAAAAGGGTGCATCATATTTGCCGTAGGCGCGCACATCCTGTCCCCAACCCGCCCAGCCGGCATGCACGGAGGCCACCCTTTTCTGACCGCACAGGTAATCGGCCGCCTGCATGACCACTTCGGGCTCGAAGCCTTTGGAATCGAAACGAATTATTTCGATCTGCTTGCCCAGCAATCCGCCCGCCTCGTTGATCTCATCGATGGCCATCTTGATCCCCTTGAAATAATCGGCCCCCGAACCGGCAGCCCAGCCGGTCATGGGAATCGGCACCCCCACCGGGATGGTGTCCGCCGCCATGGCCCCGGGGATGATAAGAAGACACAGTGCCATTGCCAACGTAATCAGCTTGAATCGCTTCATTTTCGCCTCCCTTTTTTGTTAGTTGTTGCACGTCGACCGCCCCGCGGAGCCGTTTGCCGGCAAGCCCCAGGATTGCGGCTTGTTATCAACTGCTCAGAGCGTTGCATTCACACCGGACAGCCCTATCCGATCTCTATGCTTCTCTCGGAACGCTTTAAAAAAAGACCCATGACACCATTGGGGAGGGCCAGCACCAGAACTACCACCAGCGCCCCCATGGTGACCGCCCGGTAGGCGCCCAAAGGCGCCATGAGTTCGCTGCCGGTCACCACCAGGAAGGCTCCCAGGATGGCCCCCGGGAAATGACCCAGCCCGCCTACCAGCATCATGACCATCAGAATGCTGAACAAATCCAGGTCCAACATACGAAACGAAAGCACGCCATAAAAATGGCCGTAAAAGGCCCCGATGATCCCGGTTAAAAATGAGGTCAGGGCAAAGACCATCAGCTTGTACTTAAAGGCACTGACGCCCAGACTCATGGCGAAATCCTGAGAATCCTTGAGTGCCAGGAATGCCGTTCCCCAATAGGATTTGATCGTGAACATAATCGTCAGAGCGCAGGCCAAGGATATCAGCAATGTCAGATAAAAGGTCGGCACCATGTTGGCAGAACTGAACGTATACCCGAATATGTTGATGGGAGGAATGGTCAAAAGCCCCACAGACCCGCCCGAGCCCAGGGCGATGCCGATTTCGCCCCTTAGGGTCGGCTGCAGCGCCATGTGCACCCCGAAGGTCACCAGCGCCACATAGGGCCCGGCCAGTTTGAGGCAGGGAAGTCCCACTAGAACCCCCATGACGGCAGTGAACAGACCGGCGATCAGGATAGCCAAGACCGGCGTGACATGGTGATTGATGGACAGGATACCGGAGCAGTAGGCTCCCATGACGAAAAAGGCCACCTGCCCGAAGGAAAAAATACCGGCGAATCCCATCATGACATCCCAGCAGGAGGCGACCACGGCCCAGATGAGGCACATGATCAAAATGTTCATTATGAATTTGACGTCCCCCACAAAGATGGGCAGAATCGCCATGATCGCGTAGGCCACACCGATGATAATGGCCATGTGTTTCAGACGCATAGGCTACTCACCTTTACCCATAAGGCCCTGGGGCCTGAACACCAGAGTGGCCAGCAGAAGTACGAAAAGGGCGATGATACCGTAGCTCATACCGAAGATCCAGCCCACAAAAGCCTCGAGCATGCCGATAATGAAGGCGGCGTACAGACCGCCGCGAATGGAGCCCATGCCGCCGAAGGCCGTGACCACCCAGGCTTTGACCATGATGGTGCCGCCTGACATGGGGTTGATAAACCATTTTTGGCTCAGGAGAATGCCCCCGAATCCCACCATGACCGTTGAAATTGCAAAGGTCGATGCGAAGATTCTTTCCTTGGGAATACCAACGATTTTGGCACCGACAGGATTTTGGGCCACCGCTTGCACCGCCAATCCGATGCGGGTGTTGTTGAGCACCCACCCGAACAGCAGAACACCGCCTAACGACATGAAAAAAATCATGATATCCTGGTAGGCAAACACCAGTTGACCGATGTCTAGCGTGCCTTCCAGGATCGGTGGCAGTGATTTCATGCGCACGCCGAAAACGACCGTGTATAAGCTGGTTAAAAAAAGCGCCAGGCCAAGGGTCAGCATCATGACCTTGTTTTCCCAATCCTCCCGTTTTCGCAAAGGCGCGATCATGAGCTTTTCCAAGCCATAGCCGACGGCAAACATCAGGGGCATCACGATGATGAATATGACAGGATACCCACCGAACTGGAGGCCGAGTCCGCAAATCAGAATCCAGGCAAAGTACCCCCCCATGTTGAAAAAATCGCCATAGGCGAAATTGAAAGCCTTGGTTACGCCGTAGACCAGCGTCATTCCCACGGCCATCAGGGCGTACACCGATCCCGTAGACAGTCCGGCAATGATGACGTCGGTGATTTCGTAAAACAGCAGTATGGTATCTTCGCTGAACATTGGAAATGGATTCCATCCCTCCGTAACATGTGCAGGCGGTGTCGCCCCCTTATCGCCCTCCCAAAACGTTCTGACCCAAGTTCAACTCAGGTCTGAGTTACATGCCCAGGAATATCTCCTTGAGGTGTTCGTTGTTCAGAGCCTCGTCCTTGTCGCCCTCGAAAGAAATCCGCCCCTCCTCCATGACATAGATACGATCGGCCAACTCGGTGATCTGCGGTATGTTCTGCTCCACCAGCAGAACGGTTTTCCCCTCTGCGCTGATTTGCTTGATGATGGCGAATATCTCATGTCGCAGGCTGGGCTGGAGTCCCAGTGACGGCTCGTCGATGCACAGGAAATCGGCGTTGGACATCAGTCCCCGGGCAACGGCCAGCATACGCGCTTCTCCACCGCTCAAGGTGGAGGCCGGCTGCTTACGGCGTTCCACCAGGCGTGGAAAAAGATCGAACACCCATTCCAGGTTCTTTTTTTCGTGAGGCCGGGCGTTTTTTGAATAAGCTCCCATCTTGAGGTTTTCAATGACAGCCATATGGGGAAAGAGCTCCCGGCTTTCGGCAATGTAGATCAACCCGAGATTGACGATCTTCTCGGTAGCCATGCCGACGATGGGGGTGTCCTTGTAAACGATCCTGCCGGTGACATTTTTCACCAGCCCGCAGATGGATTTCAACAGGGTGCTTTTGCCGTGGCCGTTGGGCCCCAGCATGACCACGACTTCCCCTTTGCCGACGAATAAGGCGATGTCGTGCAGAACATGGGATTCGCCGTAGAATACGTTCAGATTTCCCACCTTAAGCATTTTCTTCCCCCAGGTAACAGGTGATCACCTCCTCATTGCAGACGACCTCCGTGGGATTTCCCTGACAAATCATTCGCCCCGACTCGATAATCAACAGATTTTCGGTGAGCTCGGTGAGCACTTTCATGAAGTGTTCGATGATGATGATGGTGATGCCCAGATCGCCGTTGATCCTCGAAATCAGTTTCATGAGTTCCCTGATCTCATTGGCGTTGCACCCGGCCATGGGTTCGTCCAGCATGAGGATCTTGGGTTTGGTGGCCAGCGAGGCGCCGATCATCAGCTTTTTTTTCCCAAGAAGGTTCAGGAGACCGGTTTTCTTGAAACGTTCCTTTTCCAACCCGACAAATCGTATGACCTCGTCCACGTGGTTCGAATCGAGCCCTCCCGGAGCGCCGAAGCGGCTGCCCACGGAAATGCTTTTCTGCACGCTCAGGCTGGGAAAGGTCTGCGGGATCTGGAAGGTGCGGGCGATGCCGGCTTTGGCAATGCGATACGGCGGGAGGCCGCTGATGTCGCGGCCGTCGAATTCAATCTTGCCCTCGAAGCTGTAAAATCCGGTGATCAGGTTGTAGAGGGTGGATTTGCCTGCACCGTTGGGCCCGGCGATGCCGAAGATCTGTCCCTTATTTACATTGAAACTCAAGTCGTCAACCGCTTTCAGTTCGCCGAATCGCTTTGTAACGTTGCAGGCCTTGAGCATCCTCACCTCTTTGGGGTTTCATCTCACGCCATATTGACTTTGTGATGGATGATGAATCTACAATCAGAACGTATGGTGTGTCAAGAGCGGTGCCCAGAAAAAAAATTACCCCAAGGTTGCAGTCTTGAGGGCTACAATCCGTGACGCATGACCGGCAAAGCCTTGAAGCCTGATTGAATTGCCAGACCCCGCGCCGTTACGGAAACAGACGTATAATAGATTGACTCCACAGCCGGACCATCGTTATAGTCTTGGCGGTAACCCCAGTGGAATTTAAGGGCTGCCTTTTCGAATATATTCAGATGATATACAACCCGGAGAAAAAAACATGACAGCCGAAATGATCGTCCCATCCCTCTATTTCGATGATTTCCGACCCGGCCAGACATTCATTACCAGAGCCCGCACCGTCACGGAAGCGGACGTCGCCGGTTTTGCCGGCCTTTCATGGGATCACAATCAGCTGCACACCGACAAGGAATATGCCGCCTCGACACGCTTTGGACGGCGAATCGCACACGGCCTTTTAGGCGTCATCATGCACGCCGGATTGTCGTACCAGCTTACGGAAGACAGCATTCTTGCACTGCTGGAACTCTCCTGGAAGTTCAAGGCGCCTATCTTCGTCGGCGATACCATTCACGTGGAGCAGACAGTCGAAGATCTCCGTGAAAGTTCGCAGGGCGGCAGCGGCATTCTCACCTTTGACAAAAAAATAGTCAATCAGAAGGGCGAGGTGGTGCAAACAGGCAAAACGACCGTATTGCTTGCCAAAAGAACCCCGGATTCAATGCTTGATTAAAATGCCTTGGCCGGCATCTCCAAGACTTCCCGGCCCTCTCGCAGGCAGGTGAGGATGGTCGCACGAGTGTGCGGAAGTGTTGTCCCGGCAAAAAAGGTCGCCTGCAGAACTTTGCCCCTGTGAAAGTCGTACCTTGCCCCCTTTTTCTGCGCAGGCTCGAAAGCGATACGCGCAAGATCCAAAAGCCGCCAGGCCATGATGACTTCACCGAAAGCCATAAGGGCGGGAAAGGTGTAAGACGCCCACTGGAGGGGATCGCTGCTCATGCGGTCGCCCATGCTGCGGGACATGTCGAAGAGCGCCGCCACCGTTTGCCGGAGTTCCTTCACACTGCAGCCCAATCCGGGATGCTCCTCGTTGGCGCTGCAAAAGGCGCCGATTTCCTCCTGAAACGCACTGAGGCACGCGCCGTCGCGGATACGCAGCTTGCGGCCCATCAGGTCCATGGACTGGATGCCATTGGTCCCCTCGTAA
The DNA here is from genome assembly GCA_022340465.1 of Deltaproteobacteria bacterium. Taxonomy (NCBI): domain Bacteria; kingdom Pseudomonadati; phylum Myxococcota; class Myxococcia; species Deltaproteobacteria bacterium. The sequence goes on from JAJDNW010000011.1 coordinate 31,307, forward strand.
AGCGACATGATCTTGGCGTCCCGCAGATACTGCTCCAGCGGGTAGTCCTTACAGAATCCGTATCCTCCCAGGCACTGGATGGCGGTCTCACACACACGGAATCCCATGTCCGAGCAGTAGGCCTTGATGATGGGCGTCATGAAGTCGACCAGGTCCCGGTAGTGATCCCTTGCAGTCCCCTGCGGAAGTTCCATTGAATAATCCTGCCAGAGTGCCCCCGTGTAGATCATGGAGCGCATACCGTCCACCGCAGCCTTCATCCAGAGCAGCATCCGGCGCACATCCGGGTGGTCGATGATGGCGACATCCCCCTGTTTGCGGCGGGCGACATCGCGACCCTGTTTGCGTTCCTTTACATAGGCCAGCGCGTTCTGGTAAGCCGTGCTGCCCAGGGTCATGCCGCTGACGCCGGTGTTGATGCGGGCCGCGTTCATCATCTGGAACATATGCGCCAGTCCCTGGTTGGCCTGGCCGCACAGGTAACCGATGCAACCGTCCTTTGCACCGAATGACAGGGCGCAGGTGGGCGAAGCATGCAGTCCCAGTTTGTCCTCGACCGCGGTGCAGACCACATCGTTGGCCTGCCCCGGTGTTCCGTCGGCGGCGACACGCACCTTGGGGACGATGAAGAGGGATATGCCCTTGACACCGGGGGGGGCGCCTTCGATCCTGGCCAGCAGAAGGTGAATGATGTTCTCGGTCAGATCCTGATCCCCCCACGAAATGAATATCTTGGATCCCTTAATGCGGTAGTGATCGCCTTCCGGGTACGCCGTGGTCTGAAGGGCCGCCAGATTCGAGCCGGCATCCGGTTCGGTCAGGCACATGGTTCCGGCCCATGTCCCCGCATACATCTTGGGTACGTATGTTTTCTTGAGGGAATCGGTGGCAAAACTCTCGATCAAATGGGCGGCGCCGTGGGTGAGGCTGGGCGCCATGTTGAATGCCTGGCAGGCGCCGTACATGAGGTCATTGACCACGATGCGCATCATATGCGGGAATCCCTGGCCGCCGTAGGTCAAGTTTCTGGCAGCGGCAATCCAGCCGTCCCGCCCGTACTGTCGGAATGCCTCGCGAAATTCAGGCGGGCAAACCACCTTGCCGTTTTCCAGCCTGGCCCCCCATGCCTCCCCGATCTCTTGCAGCGGGTCCAACACCCCTTTTGCAAAATTGACCGCTTCCGAAACCAGCATGTCCAGGGTCTTTTCGTTCAACGACCGGTAGCGCTCCAGACGGCACAGGTTTCCGTACGCCAGCTGTTCCTTCAGTATGAATAGAATGTCTTTTTGATTGATTTTGAAGTGTCCCACGTGTGGCTCTCCTGTTTTTTGGTCAAATACTCTTCCCCCGCAAAGATCGAATGCCCGCCCCGTGATGCCCCGGGCATCTTCGGAAGCCAGGTAAAACGCCACAGCCGCTACCGCCTGCGTCGACAGCACCTTTTTCTGCAGATTCCGTCCGGCAATGCGTTTTTCGATTTGATCTAAACCGTTAACGGGTATGCGTTTCTCCGATCAGAACTATCAACGTGTCAGTGCCTGGATTTACGCATTCTAGCCTGCGCTAGAACCGTAGACAAGGAACCAAATTCTGTCAATAATATTTTCTACTGTTTAATAGTAACGATTGAATTTAGCTTAAAAATACAGTGTCTCACTATGATTTATCGCTTGACAATAGAGAATATATATTATTATTGTGGAAATATTCACAGCTTAAACATTCAATTTGTGGATAAGGCCTAAATCATGCCTCACCAGCCCGATCTGTCAAAAACAAACACAAAATTGCTCAAAAACCCACGCAAGGGTGCCAGGATATTAAAGGCCGCAGAGAGCATTTTTGCCGAAAAAGGCTTCCAGTCCGCAACCATCTCTGATATTGCCAAAATAGCCAAAGTCTCTGAAGCGACGATCTATGAATATTTTTCCTCCAAAGAGGAACTGCTTTTTGCAATACCAGCAGAGACGATTAAAGAATACCACGAAAAAAACAGTGAAATCCTCCCTTACATCCAGGGCGCGGCCAGTAAACTGAGCTTTCTGATCAAACGCCACCTTGGGCTTTATATGGACAACCCGGATTACGCCAACGTCGTTATGTTGAACCTGAAGGTCAACCGCAATTTTTTACAAACCGAAGCGTATCGAATCGTTCAGTCTTCGGCTAGAAATTATATTCGTGTGATTGAGGAAGGGATTCATAACGGAGAGTTCAGGTCTGAAATCAATCCCTATCTCGTCCGTTCCATGATTTGGGGCACCATCGAGCATTCAGTTACCAGGCGGAGCATGATCGGTGAGCCGCATGACCTGATGGCGCTTGCCGATGATATTTGCGATACCATCTTTGCCGGTATCCGCAACCTGAACCATGAACCGAATATCACTGTCAATGTAATGCTCAAAAAAACTGAATAAAATCGTGTCCCACGATTGTACGCTGCCGTTCCCCGGCGTATGGCTGTTGAGAGATCGCCGCGTCTTGGTCGACAGGGCCGTGCAAGCTTCAGGTAACAGCGCACGCACGCCGCCATCGGGATCACGGAGAATCCTATGAATCTGGCACAATACCTGGAAACCTCGGCAAAAAAATTTCCTGATAAGGCCGCCGTGCGTCATGAGGGTGAAATTATCACTTACGAAGAACTGAACGTTTCATTTTACCAGGGTCTGACAGTCGAGCTTCTCACCCAGTTCGATCCAAAAAGGGTTGTCGAAATTATAGAAAATGAAGAGCAGACCATTCTGTTCGCCGTTCCCACCATGGTCAATCGCTTGATACAGGCAACCGAAGATGCGCCACCGAAACGTTCGTCACTGAAATTCTGTGTTTCCGGCGGCGCATCCCTTCCGGTTGAATTCATACGCCGTTTTGAAACACGCTTCGACACCAGGATTTACGAGGGGTATGGGTTGACCGAAGCACCGGTCTGTGTGGAAAACCCTTATGGCGGCTTGGCCAAACCCGGCAGCATCGGCCTGCCTATTCCCGAATTCGAAGCCAAGATTGTTACGCCGAAAGGGTCTGCGGTTGAACCGGGCGCCCCCGGAGAACTGCTCATCAAGGGGCCCGGTGTCATGAAGGGCTACCTCAACCGGCCTGCGGAAACCGGAAAGGCCCTCGAGGATGGCTGGCTTCACACCGGTGATATCGCCCGCATGGATGAGGACGGCTACATTTACATTGTCGACCGCAAAAAAGATCTCATTATCCGCGGGGGCTACAATGTCTACCCCCGGGAAATAGAGGAAGTCATCTATCAGATTCCGGAAGTTCTGGAAACGGCCGTCATCGGGTTGCCCCATGCCGATCTCGGGGAGGAAGTCATGGGCATCGTGGTACTGAACGACGGCGCGGAAATCAGCGAAACCGAGATCCGGGATTATGTGAAACAGCGTGTAGCTCCCTATAAATACCCCCGCGTCATTCAAATTCGCCGAGAGCCGCTGCCCAAAAGCGGCACCGGAAAAATTCTGAAAAAGGAAATCAGAAACAACATCGATTGAGGAGTTGGAATTATGACCATTCATAAAATCTTCGTGGCCGGCGCCGGCCTCATGGGCGGCGGCATCTCTCAGATCAGTGCTCAGGCTGGCTACCAGGTTGTCATGCAGGACCTCACGGACGACATTTTGACAAAACGGTTGGACGCCATTCGATGGTCGGTGGGCAAACTCGTGGACAAGGGACGCGTCCAGGGCACCGTGGAAGAAATCATGGGCCGCATCGAAACCGCCACCGACCTGGAAGCGGCGGACAGCGCGGATTTCGTTTTCGAGGCGGTTGTGGAAAACCTGGATGTCAAACGCGAGCTTTTTGCCAGGCTGGACAAGATATGCCCGCGACACACCATTCTGGGAACCAATACATCCGCGATTCCGGTAACCGAAATCGCCGTGGCCACCCAACGGATCGACCGGGTTGTCGGGACCCATTTTTTCAGTCCGGTGCCCATGATGCGGGCCGTTGAGATTGTCAAGGGCCTGGGCTCCTCCGATCAAAGTGTGGATGTTGCCGAAAATCTGTGCCGGACCTTGGGCAAGGAAACCATCCGGGTCAACCGGGACGTGGCCGGTATCGTACTGAACCGGCTGAATTTTCCGGCCACCATCGAAGCCATCAAACTGGTTGAGAGCGGTGTCGCCACTGTCGATGACATTGACAAGGGCATGCGCCTCGGATTCGGAAGACCCATGGGACCCTTTGAAACCGCCGACATGGCGGGCCTGGACGTGGGCTACAACGCCATGCGCGCCGTTTACGAGGAAACCCGGGACCCGAAATTCTATCCGCCGATGCTACTCCAGCGCAAAGTCAAACTGGGGCATTTAGGCCGCAAGACGGGCATCGGCTGGTACAAATATGACGCGGACGGCAAGAAAGTCGGCATGGCTGAATAAATATCATCAACCGCTTGACAGCTACCCGCTTCCTGGCAGGAGATCGTCTATCGACGATGACCGCCAAAGCGCCAGGGTGGCGTCAAATCACACCTAATTTGTTTGCAACGCAACTTAGGCAACAGAAAGGAGGACATCATATGAGCACGAAAGGACTATCGAGATTGGGTTTGTTTGTTGCGCTTGCCTTGTGTTTCCTTGTTGTGACGATGACCGGAGCACCTGCACAGGCGGCGGAAAAAGTCATCAAGTGGCGCGTGCAGTCGCACTGGCCCGCTTCGAGTAGTTCCTACAAGGCCAGCCTCGAGGTGTTGGCGGAGCGCATAAAAGAGAGGACCGACGGCCGGCTGATCCTGGAACCCTACCCGTCCGGCTCCCTGGTGCCTGCCAAGGAAATATTCAACGCGGTTAAAAGGGGCATGATCCAGATGGGCACCATCTCGCCCGCCTATATCCGGGATCAGGTCGAGGTGGCCGGCATTGCGGCGGGACTGCCCTTTGCATTTAAAAATGTATGGGAGTGCGCCTATTTCCACAAATGGCTCGGATTTGAAAAAATGATCCGGGAGGGTGCCGCCAAACACGGTGTCTTCTATTCCACGGACAAGGTTTACCCCACGGAGCTCGTGCTGAAAAAACCGGTTAGAAGTCTTGACGACTTCAAGGGCCTCAAACTGCGCTCATCCGGTGTACTCCAGGTTTTCCTAACCTCCCTCGGCGCTGCCGCCTCCTATCTCCCCGGCGGCGAGGTGTATCCCTCCCTGGCATCCGGTGTGATCGACGGCGCCCACTGGGGTGCGGCCCAGGGAGCCTACAGCATGAAGCTGTATGATGTCTGTAAATACCATCTCCTCCCGGGTCTCAACATAGCAGGGACCGATGCGTTCGTGGTCAACCAGAAAGCCATCGACAAGCTGCCCGAAGACATTCAGGAAATTCTGTATTGGTCGCTGGAAGAAGAGTTCTGGAAAAGAACCAACCAGTACATCTACCTGGAGGCCATTGTTCTGGCCAAGGCGGTCAGGGAAAAAGGCGTGACCGTTCTCAACCTCCCGCCCGAAGAGCAGAAAAAAATCACCGAGATCGCCATGGACATGTGGGAGAAGGAAGGAGAAAAAGGTCCTGAGGCCGCCAAAGCGCTGCAGATGCTGAAAGACTACCTCACGTCGCTCGGCCATCTCTAATGCGGCAGTCGGAAGACAGAGGTCGGTTGCCGGTGGGTGAAGCCCTGGGCGCCATCGCCAAGGGCAGATCGCATTGTAGTGCGGGGATTTATCTCTGCGACAACTGAATGCTTGCGGCAGCCGGTCTCCGACCTCCGCTCTCGGACCTCTGGAATTAACGGTCTTTACATTGCGGAGCAGATCTTGTGCCCGCCGGATTGGTGATGAAAGAAGGCAGATTCTTAATAAAATCAGATCGTGGAAACATCATCAATCCGGCTGGGCACACCGCTAGCCCTGCAGAATCTTAATGATATGGCGCTTTGAAACTATAGACCCTTGGCCTCCCCGACCGAGGTTGAAACGGAACAGCCTTATGACAATTGCTATAAACCTGGGTAAAGCTGAAACTTAGAGGAGCTTGGATTCAATGCTCGAACGTATCCTCAAGACGATCGATGCCATCAACAACGGCATCGGCCACATCCTTTCCTACTTTTTGTTTCTGTTCTTCGGACTGCTGTTGATGGAAGTCTTCTTGCGCTACTTCTTCAACTCCCCGACCGTCTGGGCCAACGAGCTGTCACAGATGCTGTTCGGCGCCTACGCCGTTCTGGGCGGGGGCTACATTCTGCTCACCGGCGGGCATGTCAACGTGGATATCGTCTATTCGCGGCTCGACAAAAAGCACAAAGCCCTGTTGGACATTGTCTCCTCGTTCCTGTTTTTCCTTTTCTGCGGCATGCTGCTGGTCTACGGCGGGTCACTGGCCTGGGATTCGCTCTCCAGATTCGAACATTCCCAGTCGGCCTGGAATCCTCCGCTTTATCCGGCCAAGCTGACCATACCGTTAGCGGCCATTCTGCTCATCCTGCAGGGCATCGCCAAACTGATCAGGGATGTTCTCATCCTGCTGGGCAAGGACACGCCGGCAACACCGGAACAGCAGAAAGGAGAAACCCTATGAGCATTGAACTCCTGACCCTGTTGTTCTTCGGGGCTCTGGTCTTTTTCCTGCTGTCCGGTCTTCCGCTCTCGTTTGTATTGGGCGGCGTCTCCATGATTTTTCTTTACTTCACCTGGGGACCTGAATCCTTCTACATGGTAGCCGCCCAGACCTGGGGCGCCATGAATAAATTTTCCTTGGTGGCGGTCCCCCTCTTTATTTTCATGGCCATGATCCTGGAGCGATCCGGCGTGGCCAGAGATCTCTACACCATGATGTACCTCTGGTTCGGCCCGGTCGGTGGCGGACTCGCCATCGGTACCGTGGTCATTTGCGCCATCTTTTCGGCCATGTGCGGCATCAGCGGCGCGGCCGTGGTCAGCATGGGAACCATTGCCCTGCCTTCCATGCTCGAACGCAATTACGACAAGGAACTGGCCCTGGGATGCATCAACTCGGGAGGCGGCTGGGGCATTCTCATACCGCCCAGCGTCATCATGATTCTTTACGCCCTCATATCGGGCGAATCCATCGGGCGGCTCTTTGCGGGGGGCGTCTTTCCCGGACTGCTGCTGCTGGTGCTGGTTTCCATCTACATAGCGGTTCGATGCTACTATCAACCGCACTTGGGACCGGCCATTCCCAAAGATCAGCGCGGAAACTGGAAAGAAAAATTTATCGCTCTCAAGGCGGTCATTCTGCCCGTGGGCATCGTGGTCATGGTCTTGGGGTCGATCATCGGCGGCATTACGACCCCCACGGAAGCGGCTGCCATGGGGGTGCTGGGAGCTATTATCTCCTCCCTGATCTACCGCCAGTTTTCATGGCCGTTGTTTAAGGAAGCCGCCCTGAGAACCCTCAGGCTCACCGGCATGATCATGTGGATCCTCTTCGGCGCCTACTGTTTCAGTGCAGCCTACCACGGCATGGGGGCCCATCAGTTTATCGAGAACATCATGGCCTACATTCCCGGCGGCCCCTGGGGCACCATCGTCTTTATCCAGTTGGTTATCTTTCTGCTGGCCATGATTCTGGACCCGGCCGGCATCATGATGATCACAGTCCCGGTATTTTTGCCGATCATCAAGGCGCACGGTTTCGACCCCCTGTGGTTTGGGATCCTTTTTGTCATCAACATGGAAATCGGGTACATGACGCCGCCCTTTGGTTTCAATCTTTTCTATCTCAAGGGCATCGTGCCCAAGGGCATCACCATGGGCGACATCTACCGCTCGGTCGTCCCTTACACACTCGTGGAACTGACCGGCCTGGTGATTATTATGATCTTTCCCCAGATTGCCCTGTGGCTGCCGAACCTTTTGTTGTAATGAAACAGGCCGGGCGACAATTTCGGGTTGAGGAACGAAGGCGTGGATGTTAATGATCATTTATTGACCTACCTGTTTGCCTGCTATTCTCTTTATTTGACTCAAACTGGGCTGAAATGATGGGAACCGGCACCAAGCAAAAAATGCTCGACATCGCCAGAAAACTTTTCTGGAAAAAAGGCTACAATGCCGCAAGCCTGAGGGATATCGCCGACGCCTATGGATGCAAGCCTGCCAATATTTACAACTTCTTCAAAAAAAAGGAAGACATCCTCTACGAAGTGCTGCTTGAAGAGATGGAACAGATCATAGCGCCCATCGCATGCCTTGAAGAGGATGACATCGGCGATCCAGAGGTTCAGCTTCGGCTGTTCATTGAGAGCCACCTGGAAACAACCCTCAGTTTCAGGCGTTCTGCAAAGCTGCTTTTCGATGTCGGCCTGGACCAGCTGCCTCCTCGGAGACGTAAGGCCATCATCGCCATGCGCGACAGGTATGACCGCATTATCCGCCGGATCATCCGCAAGGGTGTCGAGCGGAATGTGTTCGCACCGGTGAATGAAAAGCTAGCCGGGTTCATGATTGCCAGCATGATCACGCGCAGCAGGCTCTGGTATCACCCCGGCAAAGGGGTATCCGTACCGGAGCTGGTCAGGTTCATAAATGATTTTTCGCTAAACGGCCTGAAAAAGGTCGCATCGAGGCAATCTTAGCAAATACGTGAACTGTACCGGATATTGCGTTCCATGGCCGTGGGGAGGCGACCCTCCCTCCTTAAAACGTTATTTCAAGCCGTGCGCTTGTGAAATGCTAATACCAACAACCATCAAGGTAAGGAAAGGAGGAAACATGAAACCGATCAAACCCATCACGATTCTGGTAATGGCCTGTGTGGCCGTGTTCTTCCTGATCGGCCCGGCCTGGGGCGCCAAGACCATTAAGATCGGCGTCATCGGTCCCATGCAGTTCGTGCAGGGCAAGGGGCACTGGAACGGCGCCACGATGGCGGCCGAAGAGATCAATGCCAAAGGCGGGGTCAAGGTCGGCGGCAAGATGATGAAAATCGAACTGGTCAAGGCCGACTCCAACGAATTCCTGAACGTCACCGACGCCACCAATGCCATGGAACTCCTGGTGACCCGCGACAAGGTGGATTTCATCGTGGGCGGATTCCGCAGCGAGGCGGTGCTGGCCATGCAGGACATCGCCATGGACTACAAGACCATCTTCATCGGCTGCGGCGCCGCTCACCCCGAGCTTTGTGAACGGGTGGCCAAAGATTACGACACCTACAAGTATTTTTTCCGGGGAACACCCTTCAACTCACGATTTTTGGTCAGGACCTGCTTCATCCAGATGGCAACCGTGGGCGCCATCCTTAAACAAACCCTGGGTCTAGAAAAAGTGAAAGTTGCCATCGCAGCTGAAAAAGCCATGTGGGTGGATCCCATGATCAAGGCCGCCGAAGGGTTCATTCCCAAAATGGGCATGGAGGTTGTGGGAATCTGGCGACCCTCGCCCGTGGCCACGGATGTGACCGCCGAACTCTCAGCCATCCAGCGGTCGGAAGCGCATCTGATTTTCACCATCTTCTCGTCTTCCGTGGGTATTCCTTTTGCACGCCAGGCCGGCGAGCTCAAAATCCCGGCCGCCCAGGTGGGCATCAATGTGGAAGCCCAAAAAGAAGGTTTCTGGAATGCCACCCAGGGCATGGGCAACTATGTGATGACTCTCAACACGTACTGCCCGGGCGTCGAAATGAATGAGCTCACCAAGCCCTTCATGGACACCTACACGAAAAAATATGGTGAAGCACCGACCTATACGGCCGACACCTATTCCGCCATCGTATACGCCATCGTCCCGGCTGTTGAAAAGGTCGGCTCGCTGGATGCGGACAAGCTGGTGGCCTTCATGGAAAACGACGTGCACCTGGTCCCGTCCGGGAAAGTGGCCTACATCAAGGACGATGAGGGCCGGCCGCTGCACGACCTGCGCTGGGGCCCCGGTTATCTCACCAGCCTCGGGGTCCAGTGGCAGGACGGCACGATGGTAGGTGTCTGGCCCAACAAGTGGAAGGCGGCCGAGGGCGCGCCTGAAATCACCTACAAAGGGATTCAGCCCTATAAAATCGCGCCCTGGATCATCGAGGCCTATAAAAAATAAGTTTTCATCCGCTCTCGAACACCTAGATCCTGACATGGGGCTCGAGGGTGTTCGAGAGCATCATTGTTTATCAACCATCACTGAAAATTTATTTTGTGAGGCCCTATGCTACTGGACATTCTGATTACGACCATCATCAACGGCAGTACCTACGCGCTTTTGGCCATCGGGTTCTCCCTGGTTTTCGGGGTGGCCCGCATCGTCAACATCGCCCACACCGCGTTTTACATGGTGGCGGCCTACTGTATTTACTTTGCTTCCCACAGGCTGGGGCTGCCTCTCTTCGCGGGCATGCTGGCCGGCATCGTGATCGCACCCGTCTTGGGGTTGATTGTTTACAAGATCTTTATCGACCCCATCCGCGAGCATGAAGCCGCCGTCCTGATCGGTACGATCGCTCTGGCCATCGCCCTGCAGGAGGTGATGCTGATCATTTTTTCGGGCGACTACCTCAGTGTCCCGCCCATCGTGGCCGGCTATTTTATTTTTTTCGGCGTAAAGATTTTCTACCAGCACCTGATCACTTTCGTGGCGGTGTTGGTTGTGTTGGGCGCCCTGCGGTTTCTGTTGATGAACACCCGACTGGGGGTGGCCATCCGGGCCACGGCCCAGGACCGGGAAGTGGCCAACCTCATGGGCATGAACGAAAGCCGGGTGGCGCTGATCACCGTGGGCATTTCCATAACCCTGGCGGCCCTGACAGGCGCTGTCGTCGCCCCCCTGACCATCGTGGATCCTTTGATGTGGAAGCACCCCCTGATCATGATGATGGCCGTGGTGGTGTTGGGGGGGCTGGGAAGCATCAAAGGCAGCTTCATTGCCGCCTACATTCTGGGGTTGGCTGAATCGCTGGTGGTTTTTCTGATTCCCATGGGGGCGTTCCTCAAAGGGTCGGTTGCGCTTTCCATCATGATTCTGGTGCTGTTGCTCAGGCCGGAAGGTCTTTTCGGAGTTGTTTTCGAGGAAGAGAGATAGGCATGGATCTGATACGCTATTACATCGGCAAATTCTTCAAACTTATCAAAAGCGAAATTTTCGTCCTGCCCAGCCGGATCATCGTGGCCCTGTTCATCTTGCTGCTGCTGGTTCTGCCGCTTTTTACCAGCAACCTCTATCTGCTGCGCATCATCATCCTGGCCAGTATTTTTGCCATATTCGCCGCCAGCTGGGATTTGCTGTCAGGGTTCACGGGCCAGATGAACTTCGGGCACGCCCTGTTCTTCGGGGTGGGGGCCTACGGGGCCGCCATGCTCAACCACAAGCTGGGGCTGCCGCCCATTGCCAGCATCCCCTTGGGAGCGCTGGCCGCCGTACTGGTGGGCCTGATCATCGGCATCCCCTGCCTCAGGCTGCGGGGAACCTATCTGGCCCTCACCACCCTGGCGTTCCCGATCATCCTCATGGGACTGGTCTTCGCGTTTCCAGATCTCACCGGCGGCGAACTCGGCATTTCCGGGCTGAAACGGTTGGCCCGCTCCAGGGTGACCAATTACTACATCATCGTCCCTGTCACGCTGGTGCTGGTCTTTGCCATGTGGAAGATAACCGATTCCAACACCGGCATCATTTTCCATGCCATCCGTGAAGATGAAGTGGCTGTGCGGGCAGCGGGCATCAACACCACCCGCTACAAGCTGCTGGCCTTCTGCCTGGCCGGCTTTTTCGCCGGGGTCGCCGGCGGTCTGTATGCCCACTTCATGCGCATCGCCGGGCCGTCTACCCTCGAGGTCGACATGTCCTTTCAGGTGGTGATCTGGTCGGTCTTTGGCGGGGTCGTGACCATCTGGGGACCGGTGGGCGCCGTCTTCATCCTGTTTCCCCTGCTGGAGTTTTTCCGCTTGTGGCCGGAACTGCGCATGCTGATGTTCGCCTTTGTCATATTGTTGATCCTGCTGTTCATGCCCCAGGGTCTGCTGCCCTGGCTGCGGGACAAAATCGAAAACGAATGCCCGCGCTGCAAAGTCCGCAACATCGCGACCCGCAAAAACTGCCGTGTGTGCAACGCGGAAATACACTGACCCGCCCCATGGCGGAACACGGGTTGTCGCCAGAAATGATCGAATAATGGTGAAATACCCAGGACAAGGAGGAGAAAGCGTCTCTATGGATCCCAAAGAAGCCTATATGCGTAAACCCTGGCTGCAGTACTACCCCGAAGGGGTGCCCCACAGCGTCGAAATCCCGGAAAAGACGGTCCACGAGCTGTTTGACGACATGGCCGACACCTACGCCAAAAAAACCGCCCTGGTCTTTTACGGCAAGAAGATTTCCTATAAAGAACTGAAAGAGTCGACCAACCGTTTTGCCGCTGCCTTGACCGCTATGGGCGTTAAAAAAGGCGACACCGTTTCGCTCTATCTGCTCAACTGCCCCCAGTACGTGATCGCCTATTTCGGCGCCCTGAAAACCGGAGCCAAAGTGACCCCTATCAGCCCGGTATACACGAGCCAGGAGGTGCGGCATCAGTTAACCGACAGCCAGGCCAGGACCATTGTCTGCGAAGACATGCTCTATGAAAATGTGGAGCGCTCAGGCGTGGCCTTGGACAACGTGATTTTGTCGAACATCGGGGATTATCTGCCCAAACTGAAAAAGCTGTTCGGCAAGGCGGCGTTGAGCAAGGCCTACCAGGGGCGCAGCGCTCCCACTCCGGACCGGATCAAGCAGGCCGGCCTGCACACCTTCAAGGACCTTTTGAGACAATATCCGCCCGATCTGCCGGATGTGGCCCTGAACCCCCGAGAGGATTTGGCAGCCCTGCCCTACACCGGCGGGACCACCGGTCTTCCCAAAGCAGCCATGCTGACGCACTACAATATGGTTGCCCTGCAGGAACAGGTTCGGTCCTTCTGGCCTTTTATGGAGGAAGGCAATGAAACCATCATCGCCTTTCTGCCCTTTTTTCACATATACGGTCAGGTGGTGCTCATGCTGGGCGGCCTCACCCAGGGAAACACGATTGTCCTGTTCACGACGCCCGACCTGGACGAAATTCTCGAATCCATCGAGCGCTACCGGGCCTCGGCATTTTACGGTGTGCCCACCTTGTACGAATACCTCAAGGAGCATGAAAAAGCCGACAGGGTCAACTGGAAACGGCTCAAAATCGTTGTCTGCGGCGCAGACACCCTGCATGACTCCACGGCTCAGGGGTGGGAGCGCCGTACAGGCACTCGGATACTGGAAGGCTACGGTATGACCGAAACCACGGCCGTGAGTCACACCACCCCCCCGGATCGTCCTAAAAAGGGCTCGTTCGGCGTCCCCATTCCCAACATGCGTGCAGCCATCATCGACATCGACGGCACGGCATTCAAGCCCGTTGGTGAGGAGGGTGAACTCATTCTGAACGGCCCTAACATCATGCAGGGCTACTGGCAGCGCCCGGACAGCATCACCGAGGATTTCGTGGAAATCGACGGCGAAATGTGGCTGCGGACCGGTGACCTGGTGCGCATGGACGAGGAGGGTTATTTTTATTTCTTCGACCGCAAGCGCGACCTCATCAAGCACAAGGGGTTCTCGGTTTTCGCCCGCCACGTGGAGGAGACCCTTTACGGTCACCCGCAGGTCAAAGCCGCCGGTGTGGTCGGTGTTCCGGACCCGAAGGTCGGCAATATCATCAAAGCCTATGTGGTGCTGCAGAGCGAAGCCAGGGGCAAGATATCCGAAGAGGAAATCATCCAGTACTGCAAGGACAACATGGCCCACTACAAGGTTCCCGGTATCGTCGAATTCAGAGGAGAGCTTCCCAAAACAGACGTGGGCAAAGTGTCGCGGCGGGAACTGAGAGAAGAAGCGGAGGAAAGTTGATATGGCTGTGCCTTTTCTGGAAGTCAACGGCGTTACGAAAAGCTTCGGTGGGTTGAAGGCCGTCAGCGACGTCACCTTCAATATGAACAGAGACGAGATCATCGGCCTCATCGGGCCCAACGGCGCCGGCAAGACGACCCTGCTGAGGCTGATCACCGGCTTTTTGAAACCGGACAGCGGTTCCATCCTTTTCAAAGGCAAATCCATCACCCGTATGAAAACATGGGATATCGTCAACCTGGGTGTTGCCGGCACCTTCCAGAACATGCGACCTTTCAGGCGGCTGCCGATCATCGCCAATGTCATGGTTTCCTGTTTGTGCCCGCGGGCCATGAAGCGCGGCGAATGGGTCAAGCGCATCGAGGCCAAAGCCATGGATGCCCTGGAGTTTGCCGGCATTTCGGACATGGCCCTTGAAAAAGCGTCGACCCTTTCCCAGGGGGACCTCAAAAGGCTGGAGGTGGCCAGGGCCATTGCCACGGAACCGGAACTGCTGCTCCTGGATGAGCCCTTCGGCGGCCTGAGCCCGGCGGAAACCGATCTAATGGCCAAATCGATCCACAGGCTGCACAAGGGCGGTCGCTTCGGCCGATTGCACAGCGAAGGTCCGGCCATGATCATCATCGAACACAAACTGCAGCAGCTCATGAAAATCGTGGACCGGGTGATCGTGCTCAATTTCGGCACCATGGTGGCGGACGGACAGCCTGAAGTGGTCTGTGCAGACAAGCAAGTCATCGAATGTTATCTTGGGGAAGGAGGCATATAGCCGTGCTGTTGAACGTATCCAATCTGACCGTCTGCTATGACAAGGCCATGATTATCAACGACATCGGACTGCATGTGGACAAGGGCGAACTGGTCAGCCTCGTGGGGCCCAATGGGGCCGGAAAATCGACCCTGCTGCGGGCCATCACCGGCCTTGTCATCTGGGAAAAGGGTATCCACAGGGGAACCGCCGAAGGAGATATCACGCTGCAAGGCGAGGTGGTGTTCGACAACGAGCATCTCGAGAAGGTCCCTGCCCATGAAATCGCCCAAAGGGGGTTGATCCACTGTCCCGAACGGCGCAGGCCCTTTCGCGAGATGACCGTCCGGGAAAACCTGATTGCCGGTGCCTATTTGATCAAAAACCGGCAGGAGCAGCAGGACAGCCTGCAAAATGTTTACAACCTGTTCCCCCGCTTGCAAGAACGCTCGAAGCAGATTTCAGGAACGCTGTCGGGAGGCGAACAGCAGATGCTGGCCATCGGTCGGGCGCTCATGTCCAACCCCAAACTGTTGTGCATCGATGAACCCTCCACCGGCCTGGCTCCTATCATGAAAGAGGAGGTGTTCAAAAAAATCGCCGACATACGCGACATGGGCATCACCGTGCTGCTCGTGGAGCAGGAAGTCAATGCCGTCTTCAAGATGGCCGACCGCAACTATGTGCTGTCATCCGGCAAAATCATCGCCGAGGGTACCGGCGACGAACTGCTCCAGGATGAAGTCCTGCGTAAGACCTATCTGGGACTTTAACAGGCCGCCGTTAATTTCCGAAAAGCACGCGCCGGCCACCCATATTTTTGGAAACCTCGATCACCGTCAAGCCGGCATTCTCGCCGGCTTCCACGGTTTCCGCAAACATGCTTTTGTTGACATGAAACCTTGGTTCCACCACCAGCATCCGGCCGCCCGCCTTGAGCATGTCGGCAACCTCTTTAAAAAAGAGCGAGGGGCTCGGGGTTTCGTGGACCATGTAATAGGCTAAAACAAAGTCCGCCCTGAGGGTCAACCCGATGCGGTGCGCTTCGCATTGGTGAAAATCCATGCGATCCATCAACCCGTACCTGGCCGCCTTTCGTTTCACATGGGCAATCATCTTTTCCTGCAAATCTACGGCCACAACCCGGCCGCTTTTGCCCACCCGCCTTGCCATTTCAATGGAAAAAAATCCAGGTCCGCAGCCGACGTCGACGACCGTGTCCCCCGGCTCGATATAGGGGCCGACAATACGTTTCGGGTTCTGGACGATTTTTCTGAACCAGTTGTCCAAAAAAAAAGAAATGGTGTGCGGACACACATGCGGAGATAGGTTTTCTTTTTCTGTCTGTTCCAACATGCCCTCCTCCTTTCATAGTGCTTAATTTGCTGAAATCAAATTATTTTTACACAGAATTTTTCTCCGTATTCTCCCGCATGGATATTCGATATTGGAATTTCCGGTTTTATCCGGGTTGGTTTTTCAGTCAGAAAGTCGCAAAGAACGGCGGAATTCCTTTCTGAAAACCATGGTGTATAGCAGATATACACTTTAGTCAATTTTTTTTACTGCATGGCCCGTTTGATAAAATCTTCCACCTTGTCGATGAAGTCAAATAGAAAGTCGATCTTCTCCGCATCCAGATCCGTGAAATAGGCCTTGAAACCCCCATCCATGTTCTCGTGCCAGTATCGGTGGGCATAATAGGCCGTTTTCCCCTTGGACGTCAGCCTGACAATCGAGCGCGAGCTGTTCTGCGGATCGGAATTTTTTAGCGTAAACCCCTTTTTTTCCATCCTTTTCAAATTCTGGGATACGGCCCCCTTGGTGATGCCCAGCAATCCGCTCAGATCGGTGACGCTGAGCGCTTCATTGTGGTCGCCGATGATTTCGATGAGATGGATTTCCCGGCTCTTAAGGGCCTCCCCCGTGCCGAAACGGCGCGGCATCTTTTCGAGCTTGCCCGCCAGGTCGACGATCCTCATGAAGCGTTCGTGGAGAAGATGTATTTTCGATTCCATCATGACATTAGCGTATAGCACATATACACTAATGTCAATAAAAAGATGAAACTCTGATTCAAAATTCGTCATTTTATAGAATTCCTAGTTCGTGTTTCAGCAGGCTGCCCAATAACCCCGATATCGCAGCGACGAAACTGAAAGCTCAGGGCTAACGCTTTGAACTACATGTGAATAATAGCATTAAATTTCAAATTGCTAGTGTAATACTTCCATAGTTCCGAAAATATGTAGCGGGGATTTATTCCTGCTGAAGCGATTTGCGGGACATGCCGTTAAGCCATCGGATACTGACCACCGACTGCAGATTACCGGCCACAATCCTCGTCCATGGTAGCTATACCGCTCATCAGCTGGGTTTTTGATTTGGCCTGTGCCAGCTGGTCCTTTACCACGAGCTGGGATAGAATGGCGGGAATCGCCGGGTCGAAAAAGGCCGTGCAGATGGAAAGGGTCACCTGGGCCGACAACAGCAGCGTGAAAGACAGCTGGTCGGCAACCTAGAGCAATGCCATGCCATGAGAATCAGCCCACGGGCGGCATCATCGGCACCGACGATGATCCTCTTGCGGCTGTAGCGGTCGATAACCGCCCCGGCCACGATGCCCAGGACCATCCCGGGCCAGGACCATCCCGGGAAAGATCGAGCAGAAGAGCACCTGGCCCATTCTGGCCGGTGGCCCGGTTGTTTTCATCACCATGAAGGCCACGGCCAGCATGTGAAACCGGCCCCCCGCCTGGGAGACCAGCTGTCTTCCGAGCAACAGGTAGAGATTGTGGTTCATCGATTTATTTGCCCATTTTTTTGTTCGGCTTAAGGCTAAGGAAGGTGCATGCCGAAACAGCGGCGCAGCCGCGTTCCGTAAAGGCATGGGTCGTGATCGCTTGGCGATCACGACCCATGCCTTTACTTGTACTGCTGAATGAGCTCGTCCACCGATTGCCCGTTGGGCGCCATGGCAACCGGATTGATTTCCAGCAGCCCTTCCCAGGCAGCGATAGCGCCCGCTTTGTCCTTCAGGTCGTGCAAAAGCACGACCCCCTTGTTGAAGCGGGCGTTCTGCTCTTGCGGGTCGATGGCGATCACCCTGTCGAACAGTTCCACGGCCTTTCTGGGATTGCCGCTGCGGCGGTACATGATGCCCAGATCGGTGAGGACATTGGTATTGTCCGGGGCCAGCTCCAGAGATTTCTCATAGGCGAATATCGCCTTTTTATACTCATCACGGTCGAAATAGAGATGTCCCAGTTGGACCCAGGCGTCGGCATTTTGCGGATTGCGTTTGACTTCCTTTTCCAGGGCCGCCAGCATACCATCCCTGTCACCGGGCTTGTTCTGCTGGCTATGCTGACGGGAGAAAGACGTTTCTGCATCCAGTTTGTAAATGGTAAGCGCAATGCCGCCGACAAAGCCCACCGCCAGTGCCAGGATTACCAGAATCACGACGGTCTGGCTTTTCACGTAGCCTTCGATTTTCGTGTTTTTTGCTTCCATTACCCAACTATAGGCATCGATAGCTTCATTGTCACGGGTCGATGATCATCTCCTGCCGCAGGACCTCTCCCGGCCTCAAATGAATGAAATCCGCCTCGGCATAGGGGCCGAATAAAAGCTTTTTGAAATAATCGGGGTTACCGGGCATCTCCACATATTGTATGTCCAGGAAACGGGCGTTTTCCCGGGCTATTTTTCTCAAGTACGCCGTGTCCGCCGCTTGGGTGTCGATCATGAGAATGCGGGTATAGTTTTTCAACTCTTCGCGGATACCCCACTCGGCTCTCTCCCTCCCCATTTTAGGCAGATAGGTGTACTCCATGATCCCCAGCGGGTCCTTGCGGTCTTCCACCCATCCCGGTGTCAGGTAATAGGTGCCGGGTTCCTCGTAGAACTCTTTTTCATAGGCGTCCCGCGAACCCAAAAAGAGGGCGATGCAGTCATGCACCCGCGGAACGATCAGCCCCTGGGGCGGCGCCACGATTCCCACGATGCCGTTCGAGCAGAGGCCATACCCCAGGACGATCTGCCCGGCGTAGGTCGCCGCGTCATCGATTTCAACTTGAATCACAGACGGCATCTGCACGGGTTTTTCATGCATACTCTGGTCCAGATAGCGAATTTCGACCTGTTCGCCCGTGCCGTTAAGGGCATCCAGTTCGGGTTGCATAATCCGGCAGGCGATGACGACCCGGGGGAGCGTTGTGTCGGCCTGCGATGGCAGATCCATTCCATTTTTCATGCATCCTGCTATAATTCCGGCCGACCGAGCCTGTCAAGCCGATATATTTTCAGCCGTTGCCCTGTACGATATCATGCCTCGGCCCTCGGCAATCAATGCGTTTTATTTCGGCAACCTTATTTCGGGTTATAGGTCCGAAAATTTATAAAAAAAATAAGCGCTTTAAAAATTACCTCAAAAGCGATATTACATTACAACATTGTAAAGCCCGAAGGTAAACACCATATTGGTTACGCAACCTCGAGGCTTAGATCTGTTGCGAATGAAAGGATAAAGCGCTCTGGAAAAAAAAGCTGACAACACCAAGCCGACGGCAGACGCGTCCGGTGCCGCCCCACCGGACACCGCCAAACCAGGACGGCCTCCGCGCCGGAAAAAGTATAGTAAAAAACGCAGGGCCAAGGGCAAGGCCGTGCATCCGACTCCGAAAAAAAACGGGAAAGATCTCCACGACGACTGGGATCCGGCCCGTTTCGACGTCCCACCGGTAGAAGGGCGGACACGCTTTCACGACTTCGATCTGCCGGCACCCCTGATGCACGCCGTTTTCGATCTTGGATTTCAATACTGCACCCCGATTCAGGCCGAAATTCTGCCCAGCACGCTCGACGGCAGGGATGCCACCGGGCGGGCACAGACGGGTACGGGCAAAACGGCGGCTTTTCTCATCACCATCATCACCCATTTGCTGACCAATCCGCCGTCTGAGCCGAAAAAATCGCGCTCACCAAGAGTGCTGATTCTGGCCCCCACGCGCGAACTTGTGATCCAGATTTCCGAAGAAGCGCGCGAACTGTCCAAATACACCGATATCAACATCGTGTCGGTGTTCGGTGGAATGGATTACGTCAAACAGCGCCGCACCCTGTCCGAAGGCGCTCTGGACATCGTGGTGGCCACCCCCGGCCGGTTGCTGGATTTCAAAAGAAAACGCGACCTGACGCTGAGGGACGTAGAGATATTGATCATCGACGAAGCGGACAGGATGCTGGACATGGGTTTCATTCCCGATGTTCGCAACATCATTTACAGCACGCCCCAAAAAGACCGGCGGCAGACCCTGCTCTTCAGCGCCACCCTGTCTGAAAATATCGTCAGGTTGGCCACATCATGGACCCGCAACCCCGTAACGGTCGAAATCGAACCGGAACAGGTTGCCGTGGATACGGTCGAACAGAAAGTGTACATCGTGACCACGGATGAAAAATTCGCCCTGCTGTTCAACATCATCGACAAAAAGGATCTCCCGCGCGTCCTGGTGTTCTGCAACCGTCGCGATGAAGTCAGGCGTCTTTCGGAAAAGCTGACCCGACATGGGGTCAGGTGCTCCACCCTTTCAGGAGACGTCCCTCAAAAAAAGCGCCTCCGCCGCCTGGAGCAATTCAAAGGCAACAAAATACGGGTGCTGGTCGCCACCGATGTTGCCGGTCGCGGCATCCACATCGAAGGCATGGACCATGTTATCAACTACACGCTGCCCAGAGATCCCGAAGATTACGTCCACCGCATCGGACGCACGGGGAGGGCCGGTGAAAGCGGTACCTCCATCAGCTTTGCCGACGAAGAGGACGCATTTTACATTCCCGCCATCGAGGATTTCATCGGTTTCGAACTGCGCTGCACCCGGCCGGAAGACAGCTGGCTGGTTCAGCCCAAACCGGTCAAAACCAAAACGCGCAGACGCCGGCCGCCCAGCAACAGAAAGGCGCGGCCAAGCGCCCGCGGAAAGGCCCCCCGTCGAAAATCCTAACCCCCAACCTGCAACCGCCTGATCCGCATCGGAAAGCTTGGGCATATTTCTGGAAAACGCGTCACACATGGTCCTCGAGAAAAACCGCCGCATAACCAAAAAACTGCTGGACTGGTACCGTCGCCACCGGCGCGATTTACCATGGCGTCGAACGCGTGATCCGTACAAAATTTGGATTTCCGAAATTATGCTCCAGCAGACCCAGGTCAAAACGACCGTTCCTTACTACCGCCGATTTCTGGCCCGTTTTCCCGATATTTACGCCCTGGCCGCAGCCGATCTTCAGGATGTTCTCAAGTTGTGGGAGGGGTTGGGATACTACGGCCGGGCCCGAAACATGCACCGGGCGGCCAAGGAGATTGTCGCCACCCACGACGGTGCGATTCCGGACGACATGGATAAGATCAAGAATCTGCCCGGTGTGGGAGACTACATTGCGGCCGCCGTCTTGAGCATTGCCTACAACCAGCCCCATCCGGTCGTGGACGGAAACGTCAAGCGGGTTTTTGCGAGACTCTTCCGCATCGATGCGCCGGTCAATGTTCAGCGCTCTTATTCCGTGTTTAAAAAGAAGTCCGAAGAATTGATGCCCCCGGATTCACCTGCGGACTATAACCAGGCGCTCATGGAATTGGGGGCGCTGGTCTGCAGGCCGGCTACCCCCCTGTGCGCCCAGTGCCCCCTGCGGGCCGATTGTCTTGCTTTTGAAGGCGGCAGCACAGCCGAGTTCCCCAAAAAGATAAAAAGAAAACCGCTTCCTGAGCACACCCTCGTTATCGCCGTCGTGGTGAAAAACAACCGGGTGCTGCTTACCCGGCGGCAGGAGCAGGGGCTTCTGGGTGGGTTGTGGGAATTTCCCAATGGGCGCCTGGGCCCGGGCGAATCACCGGAAGCCGCCTGCCCGCGGGTCGTGAAAACCAAGCTGAACCTGACGACCCGCATTGAGGCGCGTGTCGCCGGTATCAGACACGCCTACACCCACTTTAAAATCAAGGCCGACGTATTCGTCTGCCGGCATGTGGGAGGCAGGGTTCGCTTGAACGGTCCGGCAGACTACCGTTGGATCGCCCTGGACGAAATCGACGCCTATCCCCTCCCGAAAGCCAATCACAAATTCCTGCCGGCCCTCCGCAGGGTGCTGAACCCCAAGGTTGCATAAACGACGTGGCAACGTATATATAAAAGATGGCGGACGGAAGCAGTAGCAACGGTTGCCCGATGCCGCTTTCAAGTGGTATGTGCGGTCTGTTTGGGGAGGCTGACGAATTAACCCGACAACCGCCGTGATCATTCAACCCAAGTCGACCCCGGCGTTGCGGGATTGAGCGTTTCAAATATTGACCCGGGCCATGAATCATGCGATACATGGGTCCCAACAGGGTTTGAATTGAAAATAGGTTTGTTTTGATCACTCTTAAAATTTGAAACGCTCAACTTAGGATCAAGTATCCATCAACCAACAAGAAGGAGGTCGTAATGAAAGTTCGTGTAACCAGTCAATGCATGGGAGATAGAAACTGCAACAAACTCTGTCCTGAAGTTTTCGAGTATGACGAAGATGAGCTCATGTCCATCGTTAAAATGGACCCGATTCCGGAACATCTTGAAACCGTGGTACAGCAGGCCGTTGATGAATGCGGCGCGGATGCCATCGAGATTATAGAAGAATAACCTGAACCAGAGAGGTGCAGAATGGGAAAATTCAGGGACAGCCAGACAGCCAGAAACCTGTTGGCATCCTTCGCAGGTGAATCCCAGGCACGCAACCGCTACACCTATTTCGCACGCAGATCCCGGGAGGAGGGCTATATACAAATAGCCGATATTTTTGATGAAACCGCCAACCAGGAATGTGAACACGCCCTTCGTTTTTTTAAATTTTTCAACGGGGGTGAGTTGGAGATTACCGGTTCGTTTCCTGCCGGCACCATCCGGGATACGTATGAAAATCTAATTGCCGCCGCCGATGGCGAAAGGTTCGAACATGCAGAGCTCTACCCGGGGTTTGCAAAAATAGCCGTTGAGGAGGGATTTCAGCGCGCCGCCGACACATGGAATGCCATCAGCATTTCGGAAAAACAGCACGAAAAACGCTACCGTGAACTTGCTGGCAACCTCGAAGCGGACCGCGCGTTCAAAAGAAAGGATGAAGCCGTCTGGCGCTGCCGAAACTGCGGTTATATACACACCGGTGCTGAAGCGCCGGAAAAATGCCCGGCATGCGTCAAACCGCAAGGGTATTTCGAACTGTTGTGTGAAAACTGGTGAAACCCGGCGTTGCGACGTTGCGGCAATCCACTACCTTCAGCTAAAGCCGAAGGCTTCGTCGTTAGAAGAGGGATTTTCTACCACTCCCCTCATGGGACACAAAAAAACGGCGCCCCTAACATGCTTCGGGGCGCCGTTTCTATTTTTCGATCAAACAGTCGCTAAACAACGGTTACGTTGACTGCTGCCGGCCCTTTCTGGCCTTCCTCAATATCGAAGGTAACCCTGTCGCCCTCATCGAGAGACCTGAAACCGACTGCATTGATCCCGGAATGATGAACAAATACATCCGGTCCATCTTCCTGTTCAATGAAGCCATAACCTTTGCTGTTATTGAACCATTTCACGATACCATTTGCCATTGTGACACCCTCCTTTCAAAAAAATTCTCATGGTTCTACTTCGGGTTGTCAACACGACAAATGGATCTCCCCGCTAGTAATGAACCGGCCCGCCGAATAGAACGCGCCTTTATTGATTGGCGCTATTATAAACACATTCTTTATAAAAATCAAGCTTATTTTCAGCATATTATTGTAAAAAACGAAAAAAAAAGGCTTACTGAGCGTTAATTAAAATCGTTTTGAAACTCCCTGCCCCTGATCCCGAACCGCAATCTCACGCCGCCGATAAGCGACACGGAGCGTTCTGCTTTTTGCAGCACTGCGCCACACGGCACCTCATTTTTACTTTTTTCCGCAAGATGCGGCCTTTCAGTTTGTTTCACATGCGTGGTGCAGATAAAGGCAAATCATGTCTACGCAGGCTTCGATACTCATTAAACCCGTGTTCAGCACCATATGGTAATGCACCGGATTGCGAATGTCCTTATTGTTTTCCTTTGCCGCCGTTGGAGTGACGCAGTGCGCCCTGTATTGGGGTGGTATGCAACCCTCTGCAGCCCTTGCTTGTAGAAGATGCATAAGCTACGGCATCTGCCTTGTAAAGCACAATTTGTTTTAAGTTAGGCTTGCTTTCCCTCCTTAAACATAGTACGCAAACAAAGCTATATTAAAGCTACTATAAAGCTATGTTTTCCACAAGGAGCCGGCAGAGATGAAACATGACATCAAACTCACGGTCAACGGCGACACCTACTCACTGGCCGTCGACCCTTGGCGTACCCTCAACCAGGTCCTGCGCGAAGACCTAAACCTGACAGGAACCAAGCTTGGCTGCGGCTCAGGCGACTGCGGCGCATGTACGGTTATCCTGGAAGGAAGATCGGTAAGCTCTTGCTTGACGCTGGCGGTCGAAGCGGACGGGAAAAAAATCATGACGGTGGAGGGCCTGGCCCCTTCGGGGGAAGAACTCCATCCCATTCAGGAAGCCTTCATCGAAAAGGGTGCCATCCAGTGCGGATTCTGCACGCCGGGTATGGAATTGTCCGCCTATCACCTTCTCAGTAAGAATCCCCGCCCCACCGACGAACAAATTCGGGAAGGGCTTTCCGGGAATCTGTGCCGTTGCACAGGGTATAACAAAATTGTAGAGGCGATCGCCGCTTCTGCAGAAACCATGAACCGAAAATCGAAAAAGAGGAAGAAGCGATGACACGCTCGGGGTTTACCTACACCGCTCCGGAAAGCATTGAAGAGGCCGTGGGGCTACTCGCCAGGCTGGGTGAAAACGCCTATGTCATGGCAGGCGGCACGGACCTGCTGATAAAACGGAAACACGGCTTGATAAAGCCGGAGGCTGTTGTGGCCCTGAAAAGGATCAAGAACCTCGACCGCATCAGCATCGGTCCGAAAAAGGGCTTGGTTATCGGAGCGACGGCCCTCATCGCCGATGTGGCCGCACATCCCTCCATCCGGAAAATATACCCGGCCATTGCCGACGCGGCACAGAATACCGCCAATGTGCAGATCCGCAACATGGGCACGATTGTCGGCAACATTTGCAATGCGTCGCCCTCCGCCGACAACGCGCCCACCCTGTTGGCCATGGGGGCGACCCTCTCCATTGCCGGCCCCGACGGTTCGCGTTCGCTCCCGCTGGAGGACTTTTTCAAGGGGCCGGGCATTACGGCGCTGAAACCGGCTGAAATCGTCACAGCCGTCACCGTCCCCCCGCCCCCGCCTGCATCCGGTGCCGCCTATGTCCACCTGTCGGCCAGGGGAAAAGTCGACTGCTCCGCCGTATGCGTCGGAACCCAGGTAGTCATGCAAGGTCTCAAGGTGAAAGATGCGAGGGTGTTTGTCGGCGCATGCGCCCCCGTTCCCATACGGGCCCCGAAAGCCGAACGTGCCGTCATCGACACCACCTTCAGTGAGCGCAAGGCTGAAAAGGCCGGGGAGAGCGCCGCCCGGGAAGCCGCCCCCATAACCGATGTCAGGGCCACCAGGGATTATCGCAATCAAATGGTGGCGGTATTGACCAAACGGGCGCTGATACAGGCCTGCAAAAGAGCTCGCAGGGCCTGAAATACGAACACCTAATCTGAGCGATACCATTGAAACGCTCAACTTAGCTAACGTCAAGGAATTCACATGGACGCATATTCTCAAATCGGCAAGGATGTTCCCAGGGTCGACGCCCGCGAAAAAGCCACCGGCACCGCCGTCTACACGGACGATATCAAACTGCCGGGCATGCTGCACGGTAAGCTCCTGCGCAGTCCGCTTCCCCATGCACGCATCACCGGGATCGACGTCAGCAGGGCCCGTCGACTGCCGGGTGTAAAATGCATCATCACGGGTGAGGACACACCGAAAGTCACATACGGCAACTGGCGTCTGTTTCCCGCCACCCAGGATGAATATCCCCTCGCCGTGGGAAAGGTTCGTTTTATCGGGGATGAAGTCGCCGCCGTGGCCGCCGTGGATCCCGATACGGCCGCAGAGGCCGTGGCACTGATCGATGTCGAGTACGAGGAACTGCCGGCGGTATTCGATGTTAGCGAGTCTGTCGGGAAGAACGCACCGGTCATTCACGCCGCCACCCCCAACAATATAAGCGTGGACAGGAAAATTGCCTACGGCGACATCGAGAAGGGGTTTGCAGAATCCGACTATGTGCGCGAAGACGTCTTCACGGTTCATGCGGTAAGCCCCGCCTATCTCGAGCCCTGCTCCTCCCTGGCGCAGTGCGACCTCGACGGACGCATCACGTTGTGGACCTCTACGCAGACACCCTACATCGTTCAGTGCCTGCTGGCATCCACCCTGGGTATGCGTGAAAACGACATCCGGGTAATCAAACCCGCTGTCGGCGGCGGCTTCGGAGGGAAAATGGAGCTGCGCCCATGGGAATTCTGTGCCGCCTTTATGGCCAAGCTTACCGGGAGGCCGGTCAAGTTCACCCTCACCCGCGAGGAGGAGTTGACCACCGGGCGCCGGCGTCACCCCATGCGACTCACAAGCAAGGTCGGCTTTAAAAAAGACGGGACCCTCATGGCCAAGGACCTCCATATTTACCTGGACGGCGGCGCATACAACGCCATGGGCCCCACAGCCACCTTCCTGTGCGGCAACTTCGGTGCCATGCTCTACCGCTACCCCAATTATCGTTTTATAGGACAGCACGTGTACACGAACAAGCCGCCGGCAAGCGCCATGCGAGGATTCGGTGCGCCTCAGTCTCTGTTTGCGGCGGAGTCGCAGATGAACATGGCCGCTGAAGCGTTGGGCATCGACCCCATCGACCTGCGCATCAAGAACGCCATGGTCACGGGCGACACCATTCCCGACGTGGCCACCGTTTCCAGCTGCGGCTTCATCGAATCGCTGGAAGCGGTCAGGGAAATGTCCAACTGGAAACGCAACCGCAAAAAGAAAAAGAAAGGCTACGGCATCGGCATCGGCTGCTACAGCTTCATATCCGGGGGCGTCTTCAACTGGTTCAACACCCAGTATCCCTTCTCCGCTGCGGAGGTGAAGGTTTTTTCCGACGGAACGGCCCACCTTCTCACCATGGCCTCCGACATCGGCCAGGGGGCCAACACGGTTCTCAAACAGATCCTTGCGGAAGAGTTGGGTCTGGCCATGGAGGATATCAGGCTGACCGCGGCCGACACGGCCATAACCCCCCAGGCGGATCTGGGTACCTGGGGCAGCCGGGTAACGCTCATGGCCGGCAATGCCATCAAGGATGCGTCCCGACAGATCAAGGAAATTCTTTTTGGTGCCATATCCGCCCGCTTCAACCTCAACGTGATTTTCGACATGGAGTGCAAGGGCGGCCGCGTACAGGCCAAGGGCAAGCCCGACCGCGGCATGGCTTTCGGTGAAGCCGTGGCCATGGTTCAAAAGGCCAACAGAGGGGTGCCGATCGTGGCCCGGGGGTATTACACACCCAGAAACAAGGGTCTGGTAACACCCGCCTTCAGCTTTGGCGCTCAGGTGGCGGAGGTAGACGTGGACGAGCAAACGGGCGTCGTGCAGGTGAAACAAATGTACACCGCCCACGATTGCGGCACGGTAATCAATCCGATGTCGGTGGAGGGGCAGCTGCAAGGATCCATCCACATGGGGCTCGGATACGCCCTTTCCGAAGAACTGGTGATGGAGAAAGGCCGAACCCTCACCAACACCTTTTTGGACTACAAACTGCTGACCGCGATGGACATGCCGCCCGGCGAATCCGTCTGCATCGAAACCTACGAGCCGGACGGCCCCTTCGGCGCCAAAGAAGCGGGGGAAGGATTGGCGTCTCCAACCGCACCGGCCGTTGCCGAAGCGGTCTATAATGCGACCGGCTACCGCTGTAAGGACTTGCCCATTACGCCGGAAAAAATACTAAAAAACCGTAAGCCCACATCTAGTTGAGACAGGCTGCGGGCTGATAGTGACAGGCGGCTTTGCCGCACCATTCCGCCCACATAATCTCCTTCATAAATTGACATTCACAACCCGTTGTGTAAAAAACCGCAAGTGCTATCGACTTGAACTTTAGGTTGAATTTTACCCCATAAGGAAGGCAATCATGAACAGTGAAAGGGTGATCGATTATATCGTTGAATGGTTGGACGACTACTGTGAAAAGTCGGGGTTAAGAGGGTTTGCCGTCGGGGTATCGGGAGGTATCGACTCGGCGGTAACCTCGACACTGTGTGCGAAAACGGGCCGCAGGGTGCACCCCCTGAACATGCCCATCTACCAGGACAAGACCCAGGAAAGCAGATCCGGCAAGCACATCGCCTGGCTCGAAAAAAATTTCAGCAACGTTTCCGGAATTCACATCGACCTGACGCCCCCTTTTCAGGCATTTGAAAAAACGCTGCCAAAGGAGATCCAGGACGGACTGACCATGGCCAACACCCGCTCGCGCCTCCGCATGGTAACCCTGTACGCCTTTGGCACCCACCATAGAATGCTGGTGGCGGGCACCGGCAATAAGGTGGAGGATTTCGGCGTGGGTTTTTACACCAAATACGGCGACGGCGGCGTGGATATCTCCCCCATCGCCGATCTGATGAAATCGGAAGTGTATGCCCTGGGGAAGTCCCTGGGCATTATCGAAGAGATCCTGCAGGCGCCCCCCACGGACGGGCTCTGGGAGGACAACCGCACCGATGAAAGCCAGATAGGTGCCACGTATGCCGAACTGGAATGGGCCATGCGCCATGAAAACTCGCTCAAACAGGAAGCACTGACATCCCGCCAGGAGGAGATTCTCGCCATTTTTCGCAGGTTTCACAAGGCTAACCGCCATAAAATGGACCCTATTCCGGTGCTGGAAATCCCGGAGAGCGTCAAAAAAAGCGAGTTTAAGAAACCGGTGTGGAAGGCTTAATTAAAGGTTTCCCTCCGCGGCTGGGGATTTCCCCTGCTGGCAGCCATGTTGATCGCGACGGCTCATTCCTGCACCCGCGCTGGAAAAGGTTCTTTGCCGCTCTCCGATAATGTGTTCGCCTTGCGATGCGACCGACTTGCCGCATCCGGTATGGTAATACTAGAATTTTGCATAAAATTTGACAAGGAGTGTGTATGCAGACAAACGTATGTATTCAAAGCCGTCGAACCGTCCGAAAATTTCTGCCGACGCCCGTACCCAGGGAAGTGATCGAGGAGCTGATTGCCGATGCCTCGTGGGCCCCGTCCTGGGGAAACACCCAGCCATGGGAACTGATCGTCGTCGCAGGGGCGGCCCTGGACAAGTTCAAAGATGAAAACAGACGGGCAATGATGGCCGGCGCGACCTCTACGCCCGACATCCCCATGCCCCAAAAATGGCCCGATGCCAACAAGACCAGATATCGGGACGTGGGCAAAAGCGTGTTGAGCTCTCTTTCGATCCCGCGCGAGGACATCGAGGGAAGAACGAACTACTACGGTGATATGTTTTTTATGTTCGATGCCCCGGCACTGCTGTTGATCCTGCTGGACAAGAACCTTCTCGTGGAATATGCCATGCTGGACGTGGGGCTCTTCCTGCAGACATTCATGCTTCTGGCCTGCGACAGGGGACTGGGCACGGCCGCCCTGGCAGCCTCGGTCACCTTTCCGGATGTGGTGCGCAAACTCCTGCCAATTCCGGAAAACAAACGCCTGGCCATCGGTGCAGCCATCGGCTGGCCCGATGAAAACGCCCCGGTAAACAATTTCCAGCGCGAACGGGCACCCATGGAAGAGCTGTTCACCTGGATCGAGTAGAGGCGGGTAATGAAAATTCGAGACGCCGAAAACAGGAACATCGATCTGTTCGCACAGAGGATCTGGAGCGCCTACCATGACGTGGCCCTGCGTTTCGGCCTGACCCCGCACAACGCCCATAAGCACCCTTCCAACGGTACCGATACATGGGTGTGGGAGGCGAAACCAAATCATTCGACCACCTCCCTTTTGAGGTCGCCTTTCTCTCGTGCAGGAGAGTAAAAGGCTAACCCGTGCATTATTTGGCGGCAAGGCCCTATTTGCCAAGGCGTTGCAACCACGGGGTTTGCTTTATCACCGACTTGCTGGTAGAGTACCCAACGGTGTTGCAACTGCAAGGAAACGCCAGCGGCAACGAAAGGAATGAAGCCGTGTCTGAAGCGCTGAAGTGGAGAAAAACACATTGTGCCAGGATGGACCATGGCGGATGTGCCCTGATCGTGGGTGTAAAAAACAACCGTGTGGTGACGATCAAGGGTGACCCCGAAGGCTACCGCAACCGTGGCTATATCTGCGCCAGGGCCAAGGCCCTGCCCGATCGCCTCAACCACCCCGGCAGGCTGATTTCCCCGCTGCGAAGAAGCGGCCCCA